>JAAENP010000231.1 GCA_024224155.1 bacterium | reverse complement strand
TCAACGCAGAATCCTGCTGTCTTTCGGCTTCGGCCAGGAGATTGATCTGCCAATCGATAGCCTCCTCGAAGCGCTCCAGCTCGGCCAGCGCCATGGCCACGGTCTCGCCGTGCTCGAGCGCACCCGACTTGGTGTAAAGCTCTAGAGCAATCCGGAGCGAGCGCACTCCGTCGCGCAGTCTCGGCTCCGAGCTTGATGCCAACAACCTGGCCAGCGCATTTACAATCTCTGGATTGCCGGGCATTGCCCTTTGGCCGTCCTCCAGGCGCCTCAGGGCCTCCTCCTCACGCCCGGCCAAAAGCAGCGCGGTCGCCTCCCCCAGACGAGCCGGCGTATGCTGCGGAACCAGCTCCACCACGGTCCGATGTTCAGCCGCCGCGGCGGAGAAATCGCCCATCCGTCCTCGGAGATTGCCGAGTGCGAAGCGCGTGGTGACAAGACCAGAGTCGATCTCGAGAGCCTTTTCAAAAGACTCGATGGCGGCAGGAATCGCCTCGTTGCGAGCCAGGACTCTGCCCTGGCCGTCGTAGGCGACCGCATGCAGGGATCGACTGGCATCGGAGCCGATCACCGTTCTGAAATGCTCTAGAGCCTCGGAGTCCCTGCCCGTTTCGGCAAGCAGCTCACCGAGACGAAGACGTGCGGAGACATCGCGGCCGTCGAGCTCTATCAAGCGCCGGAACTGCGTCTCGGCGCCGATCACATCCCCGGCCTCGGCCAAGGCTCCCGCCAACCGAAAGCGAAACATACGGTACTCGGGCTCGATCTCGACCGCCGCCTTGAAATGGGTCAAGGCTTCATCTGGCGCGCCGCTCTCTTGCAGCACACCGCCAAGGGCGAAATGAGCCGCGGCAGGGTTGCTGTCGATACGAAGCAGGTCCCGGTACTGCTCGATCGCTGCTGCCAGATCGCCCGTCTGCCGCAGGGCCCCAGCCAACGCGCGACGGGCTTCGGAGCTGTTCGGATCCGCAGCCACGGCCCTCCGATAGGCCGTAATAGCCTGCTCCGGCGAGCCCGCCGACTGGGCCATGAAACCGCGGAGCCGGGTTGCCGCCGAGCCGGTTGCCCGGGCCTGCATTCTGACCGCCAGGGGGTCATCGAAACCGACCTCCACCGGACCCTGGAGTCCGAAATGGTACTGCGCCCGCTCGAGATCGCCGGTTCGACGATAGGCCATCGCCGCCAGGAAGTGGAGGCGGCTGGCGTAGGGTGCCACCGCCAGCGCCTGTTCGTAGGCCGCGACGGACGCTTCGTGACGACCGCGGACAGTTTCGACCCGGCCCAAGCCCTGCAGCGCGGCCGCGGCGCTCGGCTGAAGCTCCAGCACCCGTCGATAGGATCGCTCGGCAGAGTCAACCTGCCCGAGCTCCAACTCTTGGTCCGCCAAACGCAAGAGCGTCGGGATGTCCTCGGCCTCTACTGTCAAGGCTTTCCGGAGCGTCTCGACCGACTCCTCGCGCCGGCCCTCGGTCTGCTGGAGGAATCCCAACAAGTAAAGCCAGCTGTGCTCTCTCGGAACGAGCCTCAAGGCCCCGGCATAGGCAGCCTCGGCCGCCTCAACGAGATCATAGGCGTGATAGAGCTCACCGAGCGTTCCGTAGCTCTCCGCCAAAGCGGCAGCATCAGCCGTGCCACCGGCAACTAGCGCGTCGTGCCGGTCACGAGCAGACAACAAAGCCTCGCGCACGAGAGGTTCGGCGCTCCCCAATTCGGGGTACGGAACCGAAGTCTCCTCGCGCGGCCCCGCAGCAACCAGGAGCAGCCATGCGAAAGATGCCACAAGACATCTGATGGTGGGTCGCTTCTGCCTGCTACTCAGTCTTTCCACCTCATCGGGCTTCGGGCTCGAAAAACGTCAGGTATCGGCTGCCGAGATCCAGAGCCCATTTCGACTCCCGACCCGATGGCCATGCCGCACGCAACAGGGTGGCGGTACCTTGTCCCAGGCCGAAAAGAAGTCGCTCGTCGCTGGCCGAGCCATAACTACCGCCGGTGCGGACCTGTCTCCCCAGGCTTTGCCCTTGCGAGGTTTCAAGCTCGGTCCAGGTCCCCAGCATGCCGCGAGGCCCTGTTTTTCCCAACAGCCGTGCCCCTAGCCAGTTGTTTCGATCGCCGAGGTCGTTTCGCAAGAGCCTCACCGGCCCATTGTCGTTGGTGATCAGAAAATCGGGATCGCCGTCGTTATCAACGTCTCCAACTGCCAGACCTCGGCTCACCTCGGACTGGTCAGCGGCCGTCCCGAGGGCCGCGGTCGCGTCGGCGAAGCGACCCTTCCCCAGGTTCCGAAAGAGCTGATTCGGCTGGTGAAAGGGGTAGTCGTCGGCCTTTCGTGCCAACGCCTCGAGCCGCTTGACGGCGCCGTTGACCACTGCGAGGTCGAGCCAGCCATCATTGTTGTAGTCGATCCAGGCGATACCAAAGCCGGTGAACTCCCAACTCGGAAGCCCCAGCCCGGTGATCAGCGAGGAATCCTCGAAAAAGCCGTCCGAGACATGCTCGAAAAGCGTGTTGGTCTCGCGGCTCAGGTGAGAAACGATGAGATCCTCGTCGCCGTCGCCGTCGAAATCGCCGGCGGCAACCCCCATGCCCGCTTCGGGACGGCCTTCGCCGTTGAACGCCGTACCGCCGATAAGAGCCTGATTCGAGAAGGTTCCGTCACGGTTGTTCACCCACATCCAGTTCGCCATCCCGTCATTGGCGACATAGAAGTCGAGCCAACCATCTTGATTGACGTCGGTGGGAACGACGCCCATGCCACGTCCCGCGACTACGCCTATGCCACTGGCCGCGGAGACCACCTCGAAACTCCCATCACCCCGGTTGTGGAACAGACGATCCGGCTCCGGGTTGTAGGCCAGGGGGCCGCAATAGTCGAGAGCGCCGGTATACGAGCGGCACGGTTTGTGGCTCGCGATGGCCCAGTCAACGTAGTTGGTCACGTAGAGGTCCAGCCAACCGTCGCGATCGTAGTCGACGAAGACCGCGGAGATGCTCCATCGCTGGTCGTCGGTTCCGGTCTCGACAGTGACATCGGCGAAGGTTCCGTCGCCGTTGTTCCGCCACATCTGATTGGCGCCGTAGTTGGTCACGTAGATGTCGAGCCAGCCGTCGTTGTTGTAGTCGCCGGTGGCAACGCCCATGCCATAGCCATCCGCCCGTATGCCGCTCTCGTTCGTCATATCAACAAACGTCACTTCGCGGGTCCCGTTCGCGAGGATCTCGAGGTCGTTGCGATAGAGGCGATCGACAAACGCTCGAGGGTCGGCCTCAAGGCGCGCGGAGGGCCCGGCACTCAGAGCGGTTCCCTGCGGCAGATAGACGTCCAAGTCGCCATCGTTGTCGTAGTCGAGCAATCCACCCCCGGAGGCCATGATCTCGGGGTAGTGATACTCCCCCGTTGCATCGTTGAAATGGCGGAAATCGAGCCCCACCTCGGACGCGACCTCGGTAAAGGCAGCCTCTGCAGCCATCGAGGGCCTAGGCGCGAAGACCAGCAACGCCAGGGCCAGCCCGAGACCAATTGACTGGGTTCGATGTTTCATCCGCCGCCGCGTCGTACCGGCTGCCGACTCCGATAGCGGTCCAGATTCGCACGCAGTCGAGGGAGGTCTTCGCTCAAGCTTGCCGCCTCGGCCTGCGTGATGAGGTGACTTTGCCACTTCGCTGCTTCCTCGAATCGCTCGCCCTCGGCAAGGGCCATCGCGATGGTCTCAGCGTGTGTCAGGTTCTGCTCGGCTTTGTACGCTCCTTCGGCAAGGGCTAGGGCTCGATCACCGTCCCGGAGGTTGGCCGCTGGCGCCGTCGCCAGGAACCGGGCAAGATCATGAGCCAACTCGCCGCTCTGGGGCATCGCCGCCAAGCCGTCCTCGAGCGCCCTTCGCGCCGCGGCGTGCTGACCGTCGAGAATGAGAGCCTCGGCCCAGCGTCGGCGAGCGTGAATGTTGTCGCGATTGACCTGGACGATCGACTCGAACTCGAGCGCCGCCTCGGCAAACCTCGCTTGACGGGCTAGCGCCTCGCCAATAGACAAACGGGCCTCCAGCAATTCCGGCAAGAGGCGAAGGGCCTCTCGGAACTCGACGATCGCCTCGGCGTCGGCTTGGCGCGCGGCTAAGATGCGACCGATCTGATAGTGCGAAAACGCCTTCTCCGGATCTGGGGCATTCAAGGCCAGAACCGCTTGATACTGCTCGAGCGCCCCGTCATCGTCTCCCAAACGCCCTAGAACGTCACCGAGACGTTGTCGGGCGACACCCATTGACGGATAGAGGTCCACCGCGCGCTGGAGGTGTGCCGCGGCGTCCTCCGTTCTGCCAAGTCGATCCAGAACAACGCCGAGTTCGTACAGGCCCCCCCGATCGCGGGGATCGATCCGCAAGACCTCCCGGAATCTCGCGACCGCCGGCTCCAACCGGCCCGCCCTGGCATGGGCAACGGCCAGATTGAACTGCGCCTGCCTGAAGTCCGGGTCGATCCGCACGGCCTCCTCGAGGCTGGCGACGGCTCCGTCGAGATCACCGGACTCGAGCAAGGTCGCCCCGAGTTCCATGCGCGCCAGCCTGTGTCCCGGCTCGATTCGGAGCATTTCTCGAAAGTAGCCGGCAGCCTCCTGATGCCGCTCGTCGGCCGCCAGAGCCAGCCCCAGCCCCCTCAGTGCCGTCAGGTTCTCGGGCTCGATCTCGAGAGCCGCCCGGTATTCGTCGATCGACTCCTGGTAGCGGCCCTCGCCCAGGGCGCGCACTCCCCGATCGAAGTGGACGCCGATGCCCGAGGTGAGATCCGGGAAACCGTCCACCAGTGGGTCGGCAAAGGTCACCCCGCGCACACCCCGCTGCGCGATGTGCCGGGCGGCCGCCTCTTCGTCTCCGGATCGCTGATAGGCCAGCCCCAGAAGATAGTGCACGCTCCTGGCCTCGGGCTCGAGCTTCAGAACCTTGTGAAAACCTTCGATTGCCGTCCGGTGATCGCCTTCGGCCGATGCCACCCGGGCCAAGCCCAGGAGCGCCGTCGCCGACTCCGGCTCGAGCGTTAGCGCACTCTCGAACAAGACGGTAGCCTCGTCCATTCGGTTTTCCTGAAGCTTCAACTCCGCGAGCCTCAAAACCGAGGGCAGATCCTCCGGCGCCAAATCGCGGGCGGCGGAGAAACTTGTCGCCGCGCCCTCGGAATCGCCACGGGTGAGCGCGACGACGCCCTGCAAATAGGGCCAGCGGTGATCTTCCGGCCCGAGCCGCTCGGCGTTGCGGTAGGCGGCCTCGGCCGGTTTCAGAAGCCCATAGGCATGATAAATCCGCCCGATCCGTCCGAAGCGCTCGAGCAGTTCTCCGGTCTCGGCAGACGGATCCGCCAGCAGCCGATCCAGCTCCTCCAACTCCTCGGCCACCTGGCGCTGAACCGGTTCGGCGAACGCCGCGAGGTCGGGCCTGGGTATGGCCTCGAGGGCCGCAGCCGCCGGCTCCGGCCTCTGGGTCTGCTCCGGCGGCTCGGTTTCGGGAGTCTTACCCTCGGGCAGGGGCTCGGAGCAGCCCAGCAGGGCAATCAGGATTGCCAGAGCCGCGGCCCTCAACGTCGGCCTCCGCTATCAGATGTTCCGGCAGATGTCCCGGCAGATATCCCGGCAGATGTCCCGGCGGGTGTCACCGAACCCTGCCGGAGCGTCGTGTATGAGCCTCGAGCAGCAGGCGCGAAGCTCTCCACCGCCCCATCCGGCCAGGTCACCCGGAGCTTCTCGATGTCCGCCATGTCGCCGAGCCCGAAAACCACCCGGGGATCGTGGGCGGAAGCGTAGCTCCCCTCGGTTCTCACCCGGCGCCCCAGGATTGTCCCGTCGGCCAGAACGGCCTCCACCCAGGCTCCCAGCATGTCTCTCGAAACCGTCTCGCCGACGAGCCTGAGGCCCAGCCATGGTCTCCGATGTCCGACCTCGTTGATCAACAGGCGCAGCGGTCCGGAGTTGTTGTGGACCACGATGTCGACGTCGCCATCGTTGTCGATGTCGCCAAAGGCAGCACCGCGGCTGACCTCAGACAACGCGAAGGCCTCACCCGCCTGGTCCGAGACTTCCGCAAACGCTACCCCGCTGCGATTGTGAAAAAGCTGGTTCTTCTGGCGAAGAGCGTAAGGATCTCCGGCTGCGAGCAGGTCCCGAATCGCCTGAACGGCTCCGTTCGCCACGAACAGATCTAACCAGCCGTCGTGGTCGTAGTCCAGAAAACCGGTTCCGAAGCCCGTGTACTCCCAACTCGCGGCGCCGATCTTGGTGGCGAAAGACCTGTCCTCGAAGGCGCCCCCACCGAGGTTCTCATAGATCGTGTTGGTCTCCTGGTTGATGTGGACCATGATCAGGTCTTCGTCGCCGTCACGATCGAAGTCGCCGGCGTCGACGCCCATGCTCGCCTCGGCCTGGCCCTGAGCGTTCACCGCCGCACCCGCCATCAGCGCTTCATTGCGAAATGTCCCGTCGCCCTGGTTAAGCCAGAGGTGATTCGCCAACTCGTCGTTGGTGACGTAGATATCGAGCCAGCCGTTGCCGTCAAAGTCGCCGGTGACAATGCCGAAGCCGCTCCCCGCGCCGGCGCCTACAAGGGCGGCCGTCGCGTCTTCGAAGGTCCCGTCACCACGATTGCGCATCAGAACGTCGGTCACCGGATCGTAGGAGACCGGGCCGCAGTAGTCACGCAGGCCGATATCGTCGACGCACTCCTTGTGAATCGAGATCGTGTAGTCGAGGTAATTGCTGATAAAAAGATCGAGCCAGCCATCACGGTCGTAGTCCAGGAACGCCGCGGCAATCGACCAGCGGGTCTCCCCGACGCCCGCCCTTTTCGTGACTTCCGAGAAAGTCGAATCGCCGTTGTTGCGCCAGAGCTGGTTGGGCGAACCCCAGTTAGTCACATACAGGTCGGGCCAGCCATCGTTGTCGATGTCCCCGACAGCCACGCCCATGCCGTAGCCGCCGGCCACGATTCCACTTTCCTCGGTCACGTCCGTGAAACGCAGCTCGCCGGAGCCTTCGGGACTCACGAGATCGTTGCGGTAGAGGCGATCGATGATCGGTTCTTCCGGCATCGGAAAGACGGCATCCGAGGCAGACTTACCAGGTCCCAGAAGGTGCCCTTGCGTGACGTACAGATCGAGATCCCCGTCCAGGTCATAGTCGAAGAGTCCGCTCCCGCCACCCATGTGCTCGCTGTAGTAGTACTCGCCGGACATGCCATTGAAATGCGTGAACTCGAGTCCAACGGCAGCCGCTCTCTCGGCAAAGATCGGACCTTCAGACACCGCTTCCAGGCTCCCGCCGACCTCGCCGACGACGGCACCACCGGCCCTACCCGCGTCGTCCGAATCACCGGAGCAAGCACCGCACAGAGCCACAATCCCGGCTACGACGGCCGGTCCCAAGCGCGACGGGTTGCCACCACGGACAGGTCTCAGGTTCATGAGGGCCATGCCGGCAGGCAACTTCCGGTCTGTTGATAGTGGTTCAGCCGCGCGCCCACCCGGCCGGCGACGCCGCGGTTGCCCGTCCTTTCGGCCTGTTCGAAGAGCCGCCGCTCCTGCTCTACTCCTTCGGCGCAGCGACCCACCGCCGCAAGGGCCAGCGCCAGAGTCTCGGCCGTCTCCATCGTCGCCACGCGTCGATGAGCGCTCTGGGCCAACTCGAGCCCGCGACCGGGATCCCGGACCTTCGCATCGGGCGCGGATACCAGCAGCCGCGCCAGCGCGTGCTCGAGCTCCGGGGCCGGGGCCTGCTCGAGGCCCTCTTCCAGACAGATGCGGGCCTTGGTGAATTCACCCGCCATCGCCCAGGCAGTGGTGCCACCGAGGCGAGCCGGCACCGAGGCCGGCGCGAGGCGGATCACCTCCTGGTACTCCAAGGCCGCCTCGCGAAATCGGCCCAGGCCGCCGAGCAGGTTGGCCCGGGCGAAGCGCGCGGAGCCCAGCCGCGGATCGAGCTCGATGGCCGCGCCCAGATGAGCCAAAGCCCCTTCGGCGTCCCGCCTGCGAGCCAGAATAGAACCCAGCTCTGCGTGGATCCGAGCCTGGGTTGTCGGTGGCGCCGTGCTCTGGAGAGCGGTTTCGAGAGCGGTCACGGCCGCGGCACCATCTCCCATCGCCGCAAGCGCTTGGGCTTGCCCCAGCAGACCGTCGACGTTGCTTCGGTCCCGTTCGAGCAGCGCTCGGTAGTGGATCAGAGCCTCCGAGGGCCTGCCCTGTTCGGTAAGCAACGCGCCGAGCGCCAGACGAGCGTTCTGGAGCGTCGGATCCAGGTCGAGTGACCGCTCGAGCAATTGCAGCGCCTCCTCGAGCTCGCCTTCGGCCATCAACACGGCGCCGAGATTCGAGAGCACCAGCGGATCGTCGCCGAGGATCCGCCGGGCGACGCGGTACTGCTCGGCGGCGGCGCGGGCCTCTCCCTTTCGGGCCAACACCCCTCCGAGGCTCTGCCGGGCTTCGGGATTCTCGGGATCGGCGGCGACGGCCTGCCGATACTCCTCGAGGGCGGTGTCGAAGTCGCCTGCCACCTGCGCCTCGGCTCCGCGGCGAATCCGGGCCGCTGCGCCGAGATCCAGCTCGCCGAGCTCGATGAACAGGCGATCGCTGATCTTGACGACCGCATCGCCACGCCGCCCGAGATGCAGCTCTGCCTGCTCGAGATCGCCCTGCTCCCGATAGGCTTGCGCAAGCAGATGATGGACTGCCGTGGCTTGGGGCTGAAGCTCGAGAGAACGCTCGAAATGCTCGATCGCCGCCCGACTCTCATTCATCGCCAGAGCCGCCCTACCCAGGAAGTAATACGCCAAGGCGCAGTCGCGGTCCAACTCGAGTGCTCGCTCGAGCTCGGCGCGCGCCTTGTCCGGCTGCTGGCTGCTGATCAAGAGCTCACCCAATCGCACCCGCGCCGGCAGATAGTCGGGAGCCAACTCGACGGCGCGCTGCAGATGCTCCGTCGCCCCGGTCAGGTTGCCCGCGGCTTGCTCGACAATCGCCAGGTAATAGCTCCAGCGCAAGTTGTCGGGCTGGAGCCGCAAGGCATTCTCCAGCGAGACCGTGGCGGCCTCGTAGAGGTCGTAGGTCTGTAGAATCGCGCCCAACCCACCATAGGCCTCGGCGGCCTCGACCCGGTCCCCGGCTTCGCCGGCTTGCTCGACGCGCTCGACCGCTCGTTCGATCTGTTCCCTCACTGCTGGCTCGAACGCGCTCAGCTCGGGTTGCGGGACCGGCTCGAGATCGACCGCCCACCGCGGCTTGCCGCACCCTGGGAGAGACGCGAGAAGCGCCGCCACGGCCGCCAGCGCCACCAGATCAGGAAAGCGGCTCACCCTCACCCTCGACCAATGTGTTGTAGCTGTTTATGACCAGGCCCCGAAAGGACTCGCGAACACCATCGGGCCAAGTGATCTCCACCCGCTCGATCGAGCTCGAGTCTCCCAGACCAACCAGGGCACGAGGGTCGCCGGCCGAGGCATAGCCTCCTCCGGTTCCGATACGCCGCCAGAGCGAAGCTCCGCCCGATCGCACCACCTTCGCGCCGGCGCCCAGCTGATCGCGTGCCGGAGACCCAGCCAGCAGTTTCAGGCCCAGCCAACTGTTCCTGGATCCGACCTGATTCAAGAGCAGCCGAGCGGGCCCCGCGTTGTTGGTTACCACGACATCGGTGTCGCCGTCATTGTCGACGTCGCCAAAGGCCGCGCCGCGGCTGACCTCGGACACCTCGAACGCGGATCCGGCCTGGGCGGTCACCTCCTCGAAGCGGCCGTCGCCGAGTCCGTGAAAGACCTGATTGGGCTGATGCAACGGATAAGGGTCTCCCTTGCGAGCCAGAGCCTCTATCGACTTCACGGCGCCGTTGAAGGCCAGGATATCGAGCCAGGAGTCATTGTCGTAGTCGAGAAAACCCGTAGCGAAACCGGTGGCGTTCCAGGTCGCCGCTCCGAGACCGCTCGAGACCGTATCGTCGCGAAACAACCCACCGCCGATGTTCTTGTACAGAGTACTCGTCTCGCTGGTCAGATGGGCGACGAAGAGGTCCTCATCTCCGTCGTTGTCGAAGTCACCGGCGTCGACACCCATTCCCGCCTCTGGATTCCCCTCCATGTTGAACGCGCTGCCGGTCAACTGAGCCTCATCAGTGAACGTGCCATCGCCCTGGTTCACCCAGAGGGAGTTGGCCGTACCGTCGTTGGCAACATAGAGATCCAGCCAGCCATCCTGATTGAAGTCCGCCGGAACCACGCCCAAACCGGCGCCCGACGTCGCGTCCAGACCGGCGCTGACGGTCACATCCTCGAACGAGCCATCTCCGCGATTGCGCAGCAACCGGTCGAGCACCGGGTCGTAGGAATGCGGCCCGCAGTAGTCCGGTGCCCCCGTCGCCGCTCTGCAGCGCTTGTGCGAAGCCACGGTGAACTCTACATAGTTGCCGACGTAGAGATCGAGCCAGCCGTCGCGATCGTAGTCGACAAACGCCGCCGATACGCTCCAGCGCGGGTCTCCGGCTCCTGCCTGTTCGGTCACGTCCTCGAAGGTTCCATCACCGCGGTTGCGAAACAGCTGGTTGGAGCCGAAGTTGGTCACATACAGGTCGACCCAGCCATCGTTGTCGTAGTCCCCGACCGCGACGCCCATGCCGTAACCCAAGGAGTCGATCCCGCTCGTCTCGGTAACGTCGACCAGGCGCACCGCCGAATCGCCCTCCGGGCTGGTCCGAAGGTCGTTGCGGTAGAGACGATCCTTCAGCGGCAACGGATGCTGCGGCGCGAAGACCGCGTCGCCCAGGGTCTTGTCGGCGCCGAGCATGTGTCCCTGGACCACGAACAGATCCAGGTCATCGTCGTTGTCGTAGTCGAAGAGCGCCGCGCCACTACCCGTCATTTCGACGAAGTAGTACTCCCCCGACATGCCGTTGAAGTACGTGAAATCAAGTCCCGCTTCCCGGCTCGCATCGACGAAAATCGGAGGCGCGGTCGCGCCATCGGCGTCAACCTCGGCGGAGGCCCCTGCCTCGGGCTCAGGCCGATCACAGCCCGCCAGCAACGACAGCGAAGCCGCTACCAGAATCCAGACTCCCGAACGCCAGCCCGGCCGCACCTCAAACCTCGTCGATCTGAACACTGCGGTCGTAGAAGCCGACTCCCATGCGCCAGGAACTAACGCCCGGCTCGTCGATAACCAGCCGAATCCGGTACGGCCCGGGCTTCACCGGCTTCCAGGTGTGGGACCAGAGCGTCCAGGTATCGTTGGTCTCATGCTTCAGGTGCTCCACCGGATGGAGGCCCGGTTCCGGATCGAAACCGATCTCGAGAGATCGGATCAAGCGGTCGCCACCCCATAAGATGCCGACGACGCGGTAGAAGATGTCCCCTTCGTGGCTCCATTTTTCGACCCGCACCGGCATCGCGCACTGCTCGATGATCGCCGGGCGGAAGTCCCGCGCCAGCCTCGGCACACCCACCTGCTGGGTTCGAGTCGAGTACTCCATCATCTGCGCCGTCGCCGCACAGCTGTCATCGAGGAGAACGATCTTGTCCACCCACTTGATCCAGGCGCAGGCATACCAGCCCGGGACAATGAGGCGCATCGGAGCACCGTAGTCCTTACCCAACGGCGCGCCGTTCATCTCGAAAGCGAACGCGGCACCGGCCCTGGCGAGATCCTCGAAAGTAAAGATCCACGCGGCCTCGGGGTCCGGCCCGCTGCCGGGATCCACACCTGAGACCAGGACTCGTGTGGCCTCGGGCTTCGAGGCGACCTCGTCGAGTACTCTTGAAACCGGGACGCCCTTCCAGTCGGCGGCACTCATCAAGCCGAAGTGACTATTCCGGGTCGAGCCCGCACACTCCGCCAGATGCACGCCGAGGGGCTCGGCCATCGAGACCAGCTCCGACAGAGGAAAGACCCGCGGCTCGGCGACCAGCCCCTCGACAGTAACCTGCCAGTCCTTGCGACTCTCCAACTGCTTCGGATAGCCGGTCCGGATGAAGAACTCCTGGTTGGGTGTGATGAGCTTCTTGGTCGTGAGGGTCGAAGTATCAATGGCCAGCCGCACGTCCGCTCCCTCGCCCGCTCGCGCCCCCACGAAATTCCTGCCGTCGCCGAAGAACGGCAGGATATCGAGCAGCTCATAGCCCCTGAGGCGAGGAGAAGACGGCCTTCTCTGAGCGAAAGATGCTCCGCCCTGCCCCCCAAAAAGGGCCAAAAGGGCACTTGCGCGCAGACCCCAATGCAGAATGTCTCGGCGAGATGTTGTCATCGGTGGGAAGGCCGGGCTTGCCGACCTCGAAGTCTACCCGAGAGCTGCAAAAACCACTCCATCGGACGCGCCTCAAATCGGCTGCTCACCGCGCTGCCCGGTGCGACCGTACGCCACGACTGAGCAAGCCGGTTTCAAAACGGCGAGGAGCCTAGCGATTCGGACTTGCCTCGATACGGCACGTCTCACGCCGCCGGTAGCGCTCGAGGTTCCGATCCAGATGCTCCGCCCAGGCCGTCTGTCCCCGGCGCCGCGCTTCGGCCGCGAGCCCCTCCTGAAGCTGCACCGCCTCTTCGAACCTTTTCACCTGCGCCAGCGCCATTCCCATAGCTTCGGCATTCTGTGGGCTGCGCTCGAGGCTGAAAAGCTCCTCCGCCAGGGCCAGGGCGGTGGCACCGTCTCGGGCGCTCTCGTCCGCTCCGCAAGCCAGGAGCCGCGCCAGCACCAGTGCCATCGTCCGATCTCCGGGATCGGCAGCCAATCCTTCTTCCAGGCGACTTCTAGCCTCCGCCGTTCGGCCGGCGGCCGCGAGAACGCCCGCGCCGGCGAGCCGTGCGTTCGAGTTCCCGGGATCGATCTCGAGAATCCGGTCGTACTGATCGGCCGCGGCGGCAAGACTGCCCACGCCGGTAAGCAATCGCGCCTGAAGCAGACGCGCGTCGGCAAGCTCCGGATCGAGCTCGAGAGCGGTCTCCAACCTCGAGATCACGCTTTGCCGCGCCCCGCGCCCGGCCTCGACCACCGCGCGGTTGTAGTGAGCCAGGGCCAGGGTTGTGGCTTGGGTCGCCTCGGCCAGGACCGCATCGAACTCGGCCAGGCCGGCGTCCTCCTTCGCCATCATGACCAGCGCCTTGCCCAGATTGAGTCGGGCATCATGATCTGTCTCGTCCACCTCGACGACCGCGCGATACAGCGACACCGACTCCTGGAATCGGCGGGTCGACGCCAGCAGCGCGGCCAGCGTCATCTGAGCCTCTCTGAGCCCAGGGTCAAGCTCCAGGACCCTCCTGAGCTCCGGCTCCGCTTCTGCCAAACGACCTTGCTGGAACAGAACGTGGCCGAGCAGGAAGCGCGGCTGCGGGTGCTCGGGATCGAGGCGAACGGCTTCACTCAGCTCCTTGACCGCCTCGTCGAACGAACCGATCGCGACCAGAAGCGAGCCGAGAGCGAATCGAGCGTCGGCGTTCGCGGGAGCCTCGGCCACCGCGCGCCGGTACTCGCGCAGGGCGACGTCGTACAAACCCAGCATCTGGGCGTCGCCGCCTCTTCCGAGCGCGGCCCCGGCCCCCACGGCCAGGCGCTGCACCTCGACCAGAAGAGGCTCGAAGAAGCTCACTCCCACCGAACCGGTTTGCCCCAGGTGCACCGAAGCTTGCTCCATGTCTCCGAGCCGGCGATACTCCTGGCCCAGGAGGTAGTGTGTCCGGTTGGCTTCGGGCTGCAGCTCGAGGGCTTGCTCGAAACGCCTAATTGCATCCGCGTGGTCGCCCCGGGCCGCCGAGATTCTCCCCAAACCGACCTGCGCCGCCGCCGACCCGGGGTTCGAGGCCAGAACTCGCTCATAGAGCGTCTCGGCCTCCTGGCTGCGTTCAGCGTTCAGGTGCAAATCGGCCAGATGGAGCATGATCGGCAGGTGATTGGGCCGCAGCTTCGAGGCCGTTGTGAACGCGTCCAGCGCTTCCTCGCCGCGGCCGTCGAGCTCGAACAGAACTCCCAGGTAGTAGGGCCAGCGGAAGTCGCTCGGATCCAGCGCCGCCGCGTTGCGATAGCAGGCGCCGGCCGAGGTGAACAGATCGTAGGCGTGGTAGAGCTGCCCCAGACGGCCGAAGCTCGGCGCCAGAGCGGCCTCGGAAGCGGCGGGGTCCCCCAAGAGCCGATCCAGCTCGGATCTTGCCTCGAGGAGTTGCTCGCGCACGGCCGGCTCCATGGTCTCGATCCGTGGCATGGCGACCGGCTCCAGCGATTCGCGAGCGTTTGCGCCGCTCCCGGCGACGGCAGCGAGCGCACAGGCAATCACGACCAGAGCGCGGGCGTTTCGAGCTCGGCCGGAGCTCATCACGGACCCCCTTGACCGGTGCCTTCGCGAAGGGTCAGGTAGCGATCGACGCCTTCGATCGAAAAGATCTCACTCCGGCCGCTCGGCCACACCACTTTGGCCCGTTCCACGGCCGGCGAGTCGCCCAGTCCGAAGAGAACTCGCGGATCACTGCTCGACGCGTAGCTGCCGCCAGCGCGTGCACGGCGGCAGAGCTCCCCGCCATCGGTCCTCTCGATACAGACCCAAGCACCGAGCATGTCCCGAGCGGCCTCCTTTCCCAACAGCCGCAGACCGAGCCAGTGCCGATTCTGGCCAACCGCGTTGAGAAGCAGCCGGGCCGGCCCTTCGTTGTTGGTGATCAGGACATCCGTATCGCCGTCGTTGTCGACGTCGCCAAAGGCCGCCCCTCGAGTGACCTCCGAGAGGCAGAAGGCGGGGCCGGCGCGATCGCTGACCTCTTCGAACCGGCCACCTTGAATGCCGTGAAACAACTGGTTGGGCTGATGCAGCGGATGCGGGTCGTCGAGCCGCGCCAGATCTTCGAGGATCCGGACCGCACCACTTACGGTCAGCAGGTCGAGCCAGCCGTCGTTGTCGAAATCCAGCCACGCCGTACCGAAACTGGTGTGCCTCCAACTCGGCGAACCCAAGCCGCTCGCCCGCGTGGCATCGACGAACAGGCCCGAGCCGTCGTTTCGATAGAGCGTGTTGGTCTCTCTGCGCAAATGAGTCAAGAACAGATCTTCGTCACCGTCGTTGTCGTAGTCGCCGGCGGTGACTCCCATGCTGGCTTCGGGGGCGCCACTCTCGTTGAACGCCGTCGCGGTCAACAGAGCCTGGTTCTCGAAGGTACCGTCACCCTGATTCAGCCACAGGTGGTTCTCCATCTGATCGTTGGCCACGTAGAAGTCGGGCCAGCCGTCGCCGTCGAAGTCGCCGCTGACCGCTCCCATGCCGGCGGCGCTCACCGCCCTCAGTCCGCCGCTTGCCGAAACGTCCTTGAAGGTACCGTCACCGAGGTTGCGATAGAGCCGGTCGCTCACGAAAGCAAAAGCCAGCGGACCGCAGTAGTCCGGCGACCCGCCGGGAGCCGGACACACTCGATGGTTGGCGAGACTGAAGTCGACATAGTTGGTCACATAAAGATCCAGCCTGCCGTCACGGTCGAAGTCGACAAAGGTCGCCGAGACACTCCAGGCCTCGTCGCCGACTCCCGCCCTGGCTGTGACATCCGAGAGAGTTCCGTCCCGGTTGTTGCGCAGCAGCTGGTTGGCGCCGAGATTCGTTACGTAGAGATCGGTCCAACCGTCATTGTCGAAGTCCCCGGCCGTCACACCCATCCCGTAGCGCTCCGCTGAAAGGCCGCTGACTTCGGTGACGTCGGTGAAACCGGGGACGGTACCGGCGGGAGCGCCCGGGTCGAGCTCGTTGCGAAACAGGCGATCCGTCAGCGACTCCCCGGAATCGTCGTCGGAGTCGCCCAAGTGCGCTCCCTGAACCAGATAGGCATCGAGATCGCCGTCGTTGTCGAAGTCGAAGAGACCGGCACCGGCACCGTTCATCTCGGCGAAGTAAAGCTCTCCGGTCATACCGTTGAAGTGGCGGAAGTCGAGGCCGGCCTCGACGGTGACGTCGGCAAAGATACCGCTCTCTTCGGGTGCCGATGTCTCCGCACCGGTGGCCGTCGCGGACTCGACCTGCGATTGCGCCGTCGGCCCGCAGGAGCACAGGACCATCGCCAGGATCACTACAGTCGAGCGCGCTTGCACGGATTGAGACATTTATGAATCAGCCGGAGCCGGAATCCGGCGCCCCACACTATCCGACCAGGTGGGCGCTGAGAGCCGGACAAAAAAAAGGGCGGCCGAAGCCGCCCCTTGGGACTCTCTAAGCGATGGGCTTAGAAGCGGAACCCGATGGAGAACCTGTACTCCCGAGGCAGCACGAAGTCCCCGGCGGCCTCGCCGTCCTGGGTGTCGCTTCGCGGTACCCAGGTCGTCGGCAGGCCGAGCGCATTGAGCGGGCCGCTGAAGTCGCCGACAACGTCATCCTCGCCGGAGACCTGGCTGTCATCATCGAAGATGTTGATCATGTCAGCCTTGATCCAGACCTTGACGTCCTTGACGACCGGCAACTGATAGTTGACCGAGAGGTCGAAGGTCAGCGAAGAGCCGAAATTGAAGGTCTCGCCGTTGAACCGGAT
>JAAENP010000230.1 GCA_024224155.1 bacterium | reverse complement strand
GGCCGGAAAGATGTGGTTCTCGAGCCAGTCCATGAGCTTGAGGTCGTCCGCGAGCCCCCGGAAGAGAACCATCGGCACGTGGGTGTGAGCGTTGATCAGGCCCGGCATGATGACGCCGCCGCCGGCCGAGATCCGGCGGGCTTCGGGGTGCGCCAGCAGAAGCTCTTCCCGCGGACCGACCGCCGTGATCCGGCCGTCTTCGATCGCGACCGCGCCATCGGGTACCACAGTGCCGGCCGCATCCATGGTGACGACCGTGCCACCTTCGACAAGAAGCCACGAACCGGCCGCATCGTTTGGCGCCGCCTCCGCCGAGTTTGTGCCGCTGGAAGGCGCCTGGCACGCAAAGCCGAAGCAGGCGGATGCGACAAGGCAGGCGAGGATGCCAAGCCGCGAGCGTCCTCGGGAGATCGATGAAAGGCCCCGTTTCATGAGCGCCAGATCATCTCATACACCCGATCCCGCTATGATCCGCCTCTCATGCGATCGAGGCGTCGGCTGATCTGTCTGATTGCCGCCTTTCTGACGCCGGTTCAGTTGGTGGCGGAGGCGCGCCGTGAGCCGGTCGAGCTCACGGGTGGTCGAACAGAGGTCCGCTTCAACGCTCACTTGCTCGAGGACCTGGGAATCTCACTTGAGCGATTCACCGCGAGCGAAAAGGCCGATCAGCCCGGACTGATGGAGTTTCGAATTCTGGAAACTTCGGTGCTCGGGCTCGCGCTGCCTTCCGGTTCCTATCGAGGTCCGGTCTCGGGCTTTTTGTCGCACGAAGGCGGACTCGAGATCGACTGGCAGGACGATCACGTGTCGCTCCTCGGTTTCGAGCTTCACCCCGGGCTGCCTCCCAACGCTTTCGAGCTTCGGGCCTCGGACGGCAGCCTGGTCTTCGTGCTCGACAACCCCCATCCCCAGCCCAACTCCGACGGCAGCGAGTTCCTGTTTCTGGACATGGATCTTCGCTTCTCCGGCCAGCTCGCTGAGCGGCTGGGTCGACCGGAGCTCGAGGGGCTCGCGGTCGGCGAAGCGCACGTCCGGACCCGCCGAAAGGCGCGGGCTCAGGTTCCGACGCATGAACCCCTGTCGGGCGCCGAGGCCGGCGCGGGACTCTGTGCCCCCGACTTCAACGGACCGGTCGACGTGCTGCTCGAGAGCATGAGCTCGGTTTCCGAGACCTTCCACGACTCTCAACGAGTGGCCCTGGCTCCGGCGGTGCGCTTGCAGAACGTCGGCACGGCTGACGTGCCCTGGTACCGCTCGATCGCCCCCGACGGTTGGGGCTCCTTCACGGTCGTCGGGCAGCATCCGTTCCTGGTCATGCACCTCTATCGATTGGCCGACGGCCGTATCGAGCAGATCGGGCGCTCGGACGCGAAGCACGCCTTCTTCTCCGGCAATACGCCGCCCTGCGACTGCCAGGCCGATCAAGTCCTGTTCAACGACTGCACCGATCTCTATGGAGCCTCGACCAACGCCAATCGCAAGTTCTTGGCGCCGCGCGAGGAGATCACCGCCTCGACGGGCGCCTGGACGAGCACCGCCTCGCACTTCGACGGGCCCCTCCCCGACGACCTGCGCGGACACGACGAGGCCGACCATCTCGATCCGTTCGAGCACCGGCTGAGCGCGGCGATCGCAGATCTCCAGACACCCGGTGCCGAGTACCGTCTCGAGGCCTGGTATCTGGTCCAGGGAGACATCGACATTTTCAACAGCATGGGTCATCGGGCCGTAGTACCCACCGTGGGCACCCCCTGGACGTTTCCGTTTGCTGATGTCGAACTGACACAGGGCTCGGTGCTCGACACCTGGGTCGACCCGCTCGCGCCTCCGGTGGGCGCGGCTCATGTCAACATCACGACCAATCCGGACGAGGGTGAGCTCAAGCTGGCGGTGAAGGCTTCTGTCTTACCGACGGGGCTCTATCACTATGAGTTCGCGCTGATGAACTTCGACTTCGACCGCCAGATCGACTCCTTCAGTGTGCCGTTACCGGCGGGGGCTATCGTTCAGAACGCCTGGTTCGGCGACGTGGACTCAGACCCCGGCAACGACTGGTCCGCAACGGTCAGTGCCGGTTCCATCACCTGGCAGGCGCCGGCTGGCAATGAGCTGGATTGGGGAACGCTCTTCAACTTCTCGTTCGATACCAACACCCAGCCGGGCGCTGTGCAGGTGACTCTGGGCGTTCTCGAGGCGGGTTCGCCGATGGTGCTCACGCCGACCACGGTCGCACCGGCAACCCTGCTTCCGGCCTCCGAGATCGAGGTCGCTCTTGTGGGCTCAGGCTCAGGTCAGGTCGCGAGTCTTCCCGGCGGGATCGCCTGCGCAGGAGACTGTGCCGAGATCTACGCCGACGGCGTCGGCCTCGAGCTTTCGGCGACCGCCACGTCCGGCTCGGCCTTCCTGCGTTGGGAAGAAGGCGCGGCAATGGTAAGTCAGGACCTGGTGCTCGGTTTTGCGGTCGCCGGAGACCGTGACCTGGTCGCGGTCTTCGATAGCTGTCAGGCTGACGTGACCCTGAGTCCTCAGGTCGTCAGCTCGCCGGCGGTCTTCCACGCCTGCGAGTCGATCACCGCCGGCAACGGCTTCGAGATCGCGTCCGACGTGATTTTCCGCGCCGGGCAAGCAATTGCGCTGGGAGACGGTTTCACCGTGGCCGCCGGTGCCAGCTTCCGCGCCGAGATCTTGCCCGAGCAGAGCACGGTCCCTTGAGCTGACCGGCAACGAGGGGCCCAGCTCCGCCGATCGGGCTCGGTCGGAGTCATCTGCTAAGCAATCGAGGGCAATCAACCTATAGAGAGTCGGCTATAGACGGGGCAAGATTTCCTGGTCAGTTTTCGGAGTCGAGACAAGGCAATGCGCAAGGTTCTTGCGCTAGACTACGCGGACCATCGTGAATTAGCTGCCGGTCTTCGGTAGGACGCACAACGCAATCGACACGAGTCGAGGGAGAAGCATCCATGGTTTTCAAGAGACGCATCATCGGCAAGAAAACCTTGGCATCGATCTCAGGACTCCTGCTCGTTGTGCTGATGCTGGCTTCGGTTTCACCGGCCAACGCCGGAGTATCGGGTCCGGACTTTTCGAAAGTCTTTGTGCCCGACACGATCGGGCCCGGTAGCGTCTCGACTCTTCGGTTCGACATCGTCAACTTCGACAGCGTCGCGGTGACGGACTTGGCCTTCACGGACACGCTCCCTGCAGGCGTAGTGATCGCCACCCCGGCGAATGCGTCGACCGACTGCCTGAACGGCGTGGTCGGCGCTCCGGACGGCGGCGGCACGATCACGTTCAGCGACGGTCAGGTCGGAGCTCTGGAGAGCTGCATCGTATCCGTCGATGTGACCAGCAGCACTCCGGGCACACACATGAACGTGTCGGGGTTTTTGACTTCGAGCGCCGGCGCCGGTGACGTGGCAATCGACGATCTGATCGTCGCGACGACGCTGCCGGGCTTCTCGAAGAGCTTCGCGCCGAGCACAGTTCCTCTGGGCGGCCGCAGCACCCTGACTTTCAAGATCGACAACAGTCTCAACCCACAACGGGTCGGAAATCTGGACTTCACCGACAACCTGCCCACCGGGATGCTCGTCGCCGACCCCGCCAACGCGTCCACCGACTGCGTCAGCGCCAGCAATCCCGACACGACGATCATCGCCGCCCCAGGAACCGACGTCATCACCCTCGACGCCAACGGTTCTACACTCTTCGCGGGTTTCGAGGTACTCCCCATCGGGGCGACCTGCACCGTCACCGTCGACGTGATCGGCGCCGGTGTCGGCATGCTCGACAACACGGACGTCGAGCTGCTCGCCGATTTCACCAGCAGCGGCAAGGCGAGCGACACCCTTGACGTCACCGTCACCCCGCTCGCCCTGACCAAGTCCTTCACCGACGACCCGGTGCCGCCGGGTGGCACCGTTACCCTCGAGCTTAGGGTCTTCAACTTCGATCGCGACTTCTCGGCCACCGGCATCGCCTTCACCGACGACCTCACGACGCTTGTTCCCGCCCTCGCGGGTCTGACCTTCTCGAGCCTGCTGTCGAACGACTGCGGCGGATCGGTCTCCGGCGTCGGCGGCACCACGATCGACTTCAGCGGCGGCACCGTTGGAGCGCAGGGCTCCTGCACCCTCCGTGTCAGCCTGTCGGTACCGGCAGCTACCACGCCCGGGACCTACACCAACACCACGAGCACGATCACCGCGACCGTAGACGGCTCGCCGGTGGTCGGCAACCTGGCGTCGGACGCCCTCGGTG
>JAAENP010000229.1 GCA_024224155.1 bacterium | reverse complement strand
GGAGCAGCAGCGGCGCTTCGCCGGCCGCATCGAGGACGGCCGCAAGCACTGGAAGCTCTCGCCGATGGACGTCCAGTCCCGCCGCCGGTGGTACGACTACTCCCACGCCCGCGACGCCATGCTCTTCAACGCTAGGCAGGAATGACCCGGTTGCGCTCAGCAATAGTGGTCCCCACTCGGAATAGGTTTTGAGAATGAGAACGAGTAAGAGTCGTCGAAAATCTCTGGATCAGGTCGCTCTCAGAGCTCAGGAAGGCGTGCGTCTCCATCGGTGATCCGCCGGCACGGTGACCAGGAGCTGTTCAAGCGTGTGCCGCCCGCCATGCCGCCGCCATCGCCGATAACCAGCGCGTTGGCATCCTCGGCGCGGGTCGGCGTCGCTTCGGAGCAGGATGATCGGCCGGAAACCGGCCGATCATGTACGTGTGTGTTGGGGCGGCACCCCCGTCTTTCGAGGGCGCCGCAGGTGGGCATGATGGAGGCGGGCTCAGAGCCTGCCTTGCATCTTCAGCCAGAGATAGCTGATCTCGCCGGGATCGACCGGCTTGTCGAGGATCTCGCGGATGATGGGCAGGAAGTAACGCAAGGAGCCGATGGGGGCAAGAGGGTGGCGTTGCGGATCGCGTGAGGTTCTTCGCGCTGTGGCGAGGACGAAGGCGCCCTCGACCGCGGTGAACGGGACCATCTTCTGGTAGAGGCGTACAGCGAGATCGTGATCGGCACGGCGTACTTGCCCGCAAGCCGTGGGCGTGGTGCGATATTCCTCGAGGGTCTGACGTACGTACTGCTGGCGATCCATGGTGGGGTCGAAGACCCACCATTCGTTGACATCGGCAGGTAGTCTCATCCTTGAGGCTCCCGCAATGACGGCCCGTCAATTTTCAGTGTGTGGCAGTGATGGCGCAGCCGAGACAGCAGTGCCTCGACCATGGGCTGCCGGCCAAGGAAGTGATGCCACTCGTCGTAGTCGAGGTTGGTGGTGATGAGGGTGGCACGTCGGTTGTACCGCTCCTCCATGAGCTTGAAGAAGATGTTGCTCTGCTCGGGCTTGAGGTTGAGATATCCCATCTCATCGATGACCAGCAGATCGAGTCGTGCGAGGCGGTTGATGAGCTTGCGAGAGGAGTGGTCGGCCAGCGACGCGTACATGTCGTCGAAGAGATCCTGGGCGCGGAGGAATTGACCGCGGTAGCCGTTCTGGAGGGCTTTCAAGAGCAGGCCCGAAGCGAGTCCGGTCTTGCCGACGCCGGTGGGACCGATGAAGACGATGTTCTCGGCCTTGGCAATGAAATCGAGCTCGGCGAGGGTGCGGATCACGCGGCGGTTGACGCCGGGCTGTTTCTTGTAGGGAAAGCTCTCCAGGGTCCAGAGCTCGGGCAGACAGGCGCGCTTGATGCGCCACGCGAGAGCCTGCTCCTGTTTGGCATGCCACTGGGGTCGCATCAGGCGCAGGAGGAATTCGTGGTAGGTGATCTGCTGCTTCTCGGCGCGCCGGATCTCCTCGTCGCCGATCTCGCGGATCTTCTTCAGATGGAGGCTTTTGAGGAGTTGTTCGAGCTCTTCAGTCATCATCGTCTCCGTCGGGGTCGAGTTGGAAATAGTCCTCGGCGATGAGGCGCAGGAGCAGACTCTCGACGCGGTCGAGGTCGTAGAGTCCGTAGTGGTGTGCCCGGCGCACGGCGCCGCGCAGGGGTTCTCTGGGGTACTCGCGGACCATGCGCCGTAATTGCCGCAGGGCGCGAGGAGAAGCTCCTGCTCGAGATCGCTCCTGAGCTGGGGCCCTACATCGAGGACCTCAAACGCAAAGCGACGAAGCAGACCACGCTTGCCCTGCGGCAATTACGCCGCATGGTCCGCGAGTACCCCACACGACCCCTGCGCCGCGCCGTGCGCCGGGCACACCACTACGGACTCTACGACCTCGACCGCGTCGAGAG
>JAAENP010000228.1 GCA_024224155.1 bacterium | reverse complement strand
GAGACCCGCGTCGCCTGCTCGAGGTTCAAGCCGCCGCCGCTCCACGAGACCCGATCCGGGTCTTCAATCGCGAGGTCGACCGGGGTCCCGGCTGCCAGATCACTGACGCTGATGCCAGCCCCGTCCGAAAAATCGTAGAGAACGACCGGGGAGGCCCTTGGGGCCGGCGTCGGGATTGGCGGCGTCGGGGCTGGCGGCGCGGCGACACCCGTGGGGGCGACCGGACCGGCAGCGAAGTTTGCCGCGACCTGAGAGGGCGTGTGCGCCTCGCAATAGACTGCGACCAGGCTGTAGCTGCCTACCCAGTCTCGGCTGGTGGTCGTGCTGTCCGTGTTGAACTCATTGCCGAGGGCGAGGCCGTAGCTTGCGTTCCAGTTGGCGAAGCTGCCGCCGATCGTCTGGCTGTCGACCTGGACGCCGTCCAGGTAGAGCGAGGCGCTGCCGAAAGCATCGCGGGTGACGACCAGCTGCTGCAAGCCGAACTCGACGCTCGACGGAGCGCTGCGGAGAAGCACATAGGTCCCGTTGTTGCCATTGCTGGTCGTGCGAAGCCGGAACTGATAGCGATCGCCGTCCTGGAGAAGGCTGAAGTTACGGTTCCCTGAGTCTTTGGAGAGGCTGACGATACGTGCCGGCCCCCCCTGCGACAGCGCGCCAGGCGTGACCCAGGCCTCGACCGTCAGTTCGTTGCTCGAGGCGCAGGACTCGAAGATCTTAGCCGCATCAACGGTGTTGGAGACCCGTGTCGCCTGCTCGAGCGTCAGGCCACCGCCGCTCCACGAAACCCGATCGAGATCTTCGATCGTTAGGTCGGCCGGAGTCGCAGCTGCCAGATCGCGGACGTTGGCGCCCGAGCCCTCTGAGAAGTCATAGAGAACGACCGCAGATGTCCTTGGGGCCGGTGTCGCGGTCTCGTTCTGGGTTGGTAGGTCCGGACCGGCAGCGAAGTTCGCCGCGACTTGAGAGGAAGTATGTGCCTCGCAATAGACGCCCACCAACCGGTAATTGCCAACCCAGTCGCGAGCCGTGGTAGTGCTTCCGGTGCTGAACTCGTTCCCGAGCGCCAGGTCGTAGGCCGGGTTCCAGTTGGCGAAGCCGCCTCCGATGGTCTCTGTGTCCACCTGCTCGCCGTTGAGATAGAGGGCAGCCTCGCCGGAGGACGCCCTGGTGGCGACCAGGTGCTGCAGGGAGGTGGTCACGCTACCGACGGCGCTGAACAGCCGGACGTTTGTGCCGTTGTTTCCGTTCGTCGTCGTCCGAAGCCGGAACTGGTACCTGCTGCCGTCCTGGGTCAGGCTGAAGTTCCGCTGCCCTGAATCCAGCGACAGCGTGACGATCCGAGCCGGCCCGCCCTGGGTGGTGTTCCCGGGCTCGATCCAGGCTTCCACGGTGAGCTCATTGCTCGCCGTGCAATCGGAGAAGATTTGATTGGAATCCGTGGAGTTCGACGCTCGCGTGGCCTCTGTCAGCTCGAGGCCATCGGCCTCGCTCCAGCTGGCACGTTCTGGATCTTCGATCGTCAGATCCAACGGAGAGCCGGAGGTCCCGGCCACGTCACGGACGATCGAGCTGGAGCCCGGATCCTCTGAGAAATCGTAGAGCGCGACCAGACCGCTGTGATCCCGCTGAGCCGCGGAGTCGGTGTCGACGCGGCGATCTTCGTAGACGCGCTCGACGTCCTCATGATTCCCGAGAGCCTCGACCTGCCCTTCGGTGAGCCTGGCGCCGACCGCGGCGATGATCGCGAGTCGATGGGTGACCTCGCCGCCGACGCTCTCGACGGCGGCGGCGACCTGCTCGACGGTCTTGCCCTGGACGATATAGCCGCTGGTTGGCTCGCCAGCCGCCAGGAGCCACGGGCCTCCCCGGCCTCCGAAGAGAAGCGCAAGGGCGAGAAAGACCACAGGGAAAGTGGCGGATTTGTCCCGCATTGGCACCCGATGGCGCAAAGGCCGTTCCATCGACGGATGCGCATAGCCCCATCTCGAGCTCGCCCAAAAGCGCCATCCAGCCTCGCCAGAACGATCTTCGCCGGTTTCTTGCGCGTCCCGAAATCCGGCGGACATTCAGCTCGATCTCGAGGTCCTCCGAAAAAACGGTGGAGCCTTGAGAAAGACCCCTCTTTCTTTCCTGGGGGTGGGGCTATATCAGCGGTTCTGTTGGGGGCCCCTTGCGAAAACCCGGGCACTATCGCTTAGGCTCGTCAGGGTGAGCTGGCCCGGGTCCAAAGAAGAGCTTCTCCGGGAGCAGGAGCGCCTCGCGGCGGCTGAACCTCGACCCTGGACAACGCCGTCCCACCCTTACCCGATCGGGGGCTGCTTCACCTGCTTTCCCCGCGGTAGTTCGGGCCCCGGCGCCAGGGGAGATCGCAGCTGGGCGGGAGCCGCCCTCGTCGCCCGGAACCAGACCGTCGCCACGGCGGTCGCCGAGGGCTCTGCCGGAGCTCCCTACGAGGCCGGGCTCCTGGCTCTTCGGGAGGGTCCGTTGCTGGCAGCCGCAGTTCGGAGTCTGCCCTCGCTTCCCGAGCTGCTTCTGGTCAACGCCACCGGCCTCGACCATCCCAGACGGGCCGGACTCGCTCTACATCTCGGCGAGCGGCTCGACCTCCCCACCGTCGGCGTGACCCATCGGCCGCTTCTCGCCAAAGGCGACTGGCCCGATCTCGTCCGCGGAGCCCACTCGCCACTCTCTCTTTCCGGCTGCCGCGTCGGCTGGTGGCTCTGCACACGGAACGGCGCTCGGCCGCTCGCGATCCACGCCGCCTGGCGGACCGATCCCGACACCGCTCTCGCCGTCGTGCTTCGGGCCGGCTCGGGCCGCGTCCGCACTCCCGAGCCGCTCCGGCACGCGCGACGGAGAGCTCGCGAAACCAGAAGTGAGGCCGAGGGACCTGATCGCCGTCGGAACCGGACCCTCTGCTAACCTTACGATAAGGTTTCCGGCGGACTTCAGAGGACAGCGAACGCACATGGGCATCCGCGCGGTGAACCCGACGTGTGATGACTGCGCCAGCAACCAGCCATGATACCGCCAGGGTGAAGCGCGTGGCCGCCGACGTCGCTCGCCTTCGCTGGCCGCGCGTCCTAGGCGTTTTCGTCGCTGGCGGCATCCTGTCCCTGGCCCTGTTCTGGGCGCTCCAGAGTGCCGAATCGGACCGTATTGCGTTCAGTTTCAGACGTGACGCCAACGACAGACTTTCGGCGTTCGGGGGCGCCGTCAGTCACGGACTCGACACCCTGGTCGCCCTGGATGCACTCTATGCGGCGACCCCGGACGTCGAGCGAGCGGCCTTCCGCTCCTTTGTCACCGAGCATCTCCTCGAAGAGCCTGGAGTTGCCTTCCTGGGCTGGGCGCCGAGAGTCGCCGCCGAAGACCGGGAGGAGTTCGAGAGCTTCGTGCGCGACCAGACCGACGACCGGCCGGAGATCGCTGCCGCGCTCGGGCGCTTCGGCATCTTCGACGTCCAGTCCGGAAGCCCCGAACCGGCAGCTCCTCGGCCGGAGTACTTCCCGGTGCTCCATGCCGAGCCGCCGGAACTTGCCCGCCACACTCTGGGATTCGATCTGGCGTCGGACCCGGTGCAGAGCGAGGGATTGACGCGCGCTCGTGCTGCGCATCAGATGTCGGCGAGTCGGCGCGATCGTCTCAGGTCCGACCAGCCAGATCGATACGGAGTTCTTGTCTTCAACCCCGTCTATGCAGAGTCGACTCGCGGCGACGAAAGCACCGAGCGATTACGCGGTTTTCTCGTTGGAATGTTCGACGTCGGGGCGATCCTCGACCGAGGTTTGGCCGCCCTCGAGCCTCGAGGAATCGACATGGCGGTTCACGACCTGGACTCCTCCCGCGACGAGAGCCTGCTCCACTTTCACGAGTCGAGGCTTCGGCCCGGGCAGGGCCATCCGTGGAGCCTCGACGAGGCTCTGACTCCGACTGGGCTCGGCGCAGTCGAGACGGTTCAAGTGGGTGATCGGAGGTGGTTGATCTCGTGTCGCCCGGCAGCCGGCTACATTGCGACCAAGCGCTCGTGGACGGCGATCCTCGCCCTGGTCGGCGGACTGTTGCTATCCGGCATTCTCGCGGGAGCCTTCTTCACGATTCTGGGCCGGGAGGCCGAGACTCGGGGCTACGCGCAGGATCTTCTGAGCGCAAAACAGAGTCTCGAGGACGAGGCGGTACAAAGGGAGCGCGCCCGGGCCGACCTGGTGATAAGCGAGGAGCGATTCCGTCGCGCCTTCGGCTCTGCGCCGATGGGTACGGCAACAGCCGGCCTCGACGGCCGTATCCTGCAGGCGAATCCGGCGCTCTGCCGCATGCTCCAATACGAGGAAAGCCAGCTCCTGGGGATGACGATCGCCGACATCACCCATCCCGAAGATGCACCGGCGGAGCGCAAGAAGCTCGAGCGCTTGGTGACCGGAGACGCGGAGAGCGTGCAGTACGTCGAGCGACTTCGGCGCCGTGATCAATCCGAGATCTGGGCCGAGCTCACCGTCTCCCTGGTCCGCGACGCGGACGGCAACGCGCTCTATTTCGTCGGCCAGCAGCAGGACATCACCGAGCGCCGCCGGGCGAGTGAGCGACTCCGCGAGGCGCGGCAGACACAGGAGCGCATCCTCGACAGCCTGCCGCTCCATGTCTTCCTGAAAGACGCGCAGGGCCGGATGCAGTTTCTGAACGCCACGGGACGCGAGCTTCTGGGTCTCGAACCGGAGGATGTTGTCGGTAAGACCGACTTCGACCTCTTCCCGGAGGCCGAGGCACGAGCCCTTCGGATGACCGATCGCGAGGTTCTGGAGACGGGGCGAACCATCAATCGTGAGGAGACGCTCTCCGTCGGTCAACGCAAGATGCACCTGCTCTCCGGCAAGACGAGGATCCAGGTCGAGGGCTCCGAAGAGCCGTATCTCCTGGGTTTCTCCATCGACCTGACCCCGGTCAAGGAGGCCGAAGAGGCTTTGGTCCAAAGTGAATATCGCTTTCGCCAGCTGGTCGACAACATGAGCAGCGGCGTCGCCGTCTACGAAGCGATCGATCACGGCTCGGACTTCGTTTTTCGCGACTACAATCGCGCCGCCGAACGGATAGACGGAGTACCGCGAGAGGAGATTCTCGGCAGACGCTTGACTGAGGCCTTTCCCGGCGCCGAAGAGATGGGGTTGGTCGAGATTCTCCGGAACGTCTGGCGGACGGGCGAGCCGCGCTACCTGCCGACCGCGCTGTATCGCGATTCGAGGATGGAAAGTTGGCGCGAGAACTATGTCTACCGGCTACCGAGTGGCGAGATCGTCGCGATCTACGACGACGTCAGCGAGCGCAAGCGGCTCGAGACCGAGCTGCTGCACGCCCAGAAGATGGAGGCCGTCGGCCGCTTTGCCGGCGGTGTGGCCCACGACTTCAACAACCTGCTACAGGTCGTGACCGGCAACATCGACCTGCTGCTCAAGGGCAACTTTCAGCCGGCCGAGCGCGACTTGATGCTGCGCGAGGTCCAAGAGCAGGCGAAACGTGGTACTCACCTGATTCGCCGCCTGCTCGTCTTCTCGCGTAGCGAGAGCTATGCCCCGACAGCCATTGATCTGGGCGAAGTGTTGCGTGGGGCCGAGACGCTAATCCGCCGACTGTTGAAGGAGAACATCCGACTGACGGTCGACCTGATCGACGCGCCCTTGCCGCTGGCGGGCGATCCGGGGCAGCTGGAGCAGGTCTTGATGAATCTCATCGTCAACGCCTCCGACGCGATGCCGGAGGGCGGCACTCTCGACCTTCGGAGCGGGTTCGAGGGCGATAGAGAGGTCTGGTTCTCGGTCGGCGACAGCGGGCCAGGAATCGCAGAGGCGATGCTGGACAAAATCTTCGATCCTTACTTCACGACCGAGTCGGCCGCTCAGGGTACCGGTCTCGGGCTTGCGGTCGTCGATGGCATCGTCTCGCTTCACGGAGGGCGCATCGAGGTAGACAACCGACCCGGCGAGGGCATCGAGTTCAGAGTCGTCCTGCCTCGCAATGCCTCGCCAGCTGAAACCTCCGGCCCGGAGCCGGAGCACGCCGCGGCCTTGCGCACCGAGGGTGAAAGGGTCCTCGTCGTCGAGGACCAGGAGCTGGTGCGTGGAACCGTCGAGAGCATGTTGGGCTCACTGGGATACGAAGTAACGACAGCTGCCGATGGAGGTGGCGCCAGAGAGTGCGCTTCGCGCCAGGAATTCGATCTGCTGGTCACCGACATCGTGCTTCCGGACATCACCGGCGTCGAGCTGGCTCATGAGCTCCGTGCCGAGAGACCCGACCTGGCGGTGCTTCTGGTCTCCGGGTACGCCGAGGAGGCGGTGCGGGAGCGCGGCGCCGACCTGCGGTTTCTTCAAAAGCCCTTCAGACTCGAAGACCTGGCGCAGCAGGCCGCCGCTGCCCTGCTCGAGAGGCCGAGTCGCAAAGCCTAGACGAGCCAGACGTTCCCGTTCTGGTCTAGAATGGGTGGGAACCCAGCGGCTCGACCCGAGCCAGAATCCAAGGAGGTTCCAAATGAGCGACGTCGTGACCACGAGTGAGCGCGTCGAGGAGATCCTCGCCGGGGTGCCGATCTTCTCGCGCCTGAATAAACGCGACTTGAAGAAACTGGCCAAGCTCTGCGTACCGAAGACGTTCGAGGAGCAGGAGACCATCATCCAGGAAGGAGCGACCGGTCTCGGGCTGTTCGTGATCACCTCGGGTCGGGCCGAAGTCTTCAAAGGAAAGGGCGAGGACAAGGTAGTTCTGGGGGCGATGGAAGAGGGGGATGTGCTCGGCGAGATTGCCCTGGTCGACGATCAGCCGCGCTCGGCAAGCGCCGTGGCCCAGACGCCCACCGAATGCCTGCTGCTGACCCGGGACAGCTTCGAGACCCTGGTCAAGACGGAGCCAGAGATCGCCTGGTGCATCGTACCCAGCCTCGCCGAGCGAGTCCGGGAGCTCCACGCTCGGGCGCTGGCGGCGGAGGAGCGATTCCGGCTGGGTGAGTCGGAGAGCAAGGCCAAGAAGAGGGCAAGCGCGTCCGAGAGCGAGGCTTCGGAAGCGACGGCCGAATCTGAAGAAGATGACGACGACGAAACCAGCGAAGCCTGGGAAACCATGGCTCGCATGATGCGCATGCCTTACGGAATGATGGTCGGTGGACTCACCGGCATGACCGCCATGGCGAAGCTGGGGGAGACTTTCTTCCGCAAGCTGGCGGACGAGACCGATCTCAGTGATAGCGACAACCTCTCCGATGTCATGGACAAGGCGCCCGACGGCTTCGTCGCCGCCACCCGAGAGGCTCTTTCCGAGATCGAAAAAATGCCGCAGGACATGGTCGACAGCTTCCGCGAGATCTATAAAGACGCGTAAGGCCGAACGCCGGCCCCCATGCTGAGACTCAGAACGGTTCAGGCCTCGACCTACATCAAGGTACCGCGAAACCTGGCCTTCGCCGTTCTCACGGGTTATGAGTCGTACCGGGACTGGATGCCAGATGTCCTCGAATCCCGGCTCCTTGCCGCCGAGGGCGACGTCGCGATCACCGAATTCGTGGCGCCCGCATACGGTCCGGGCAAGTTCGTGCTCGAGTTCGTCGGGTCATCCGATGACTGGTTGATGTTCAACCAGGTCGATCGCTATCGGCGCGACGGACTCTCCGGCCGCTGGGACTTCGAGGGAACCGACGCCGGATCCGGCGTCGTGGTTCGGGCCTCGCTGAGCCTGAAGAACGGCCTGTTCAGAATCGGCACTCGCAGAGGGTTACGGCAGGTCTTGGAACGGACTCTGGACGCGCTGGCGTCGAGGTCGCTGCGACTGGCGGCACACGGCGCGCTCGGCGCGGGCCTGGGCAAGCGAAAGATCTTAGAGCTGGTCCGCGGCGGAGACTCCCTCAGGATCCACTTCGACGGGGCAACGTATAGGCTGGTCAGGGAGTCGGAAAGGGGCGCGACTTGATCCGCAAGTTCGGCACGGTCGACGCTCCGGTGGAGGTCGTTCGCGGTCTGTTCGCGAACCTCGAATCGTGGCCGCAGTGGATGCCAGCGGTTCGTGAAGTCCGGGTTCTCGAACGATCGGAGACGCGGGCTCTCGCCGAGATCGACCGGACCCACGGGCGCCGAATCCATACGACCACCTTCGAATTCCTGTTCAATCCCAACGGCCAGCGTGAGCGTCAGGTCGCCGGCATAGCCAGGAAGTGGGAATCGGACTGGCGCTTTCAAGTCGGGCCGCAGGATACCGGCACCCTGGTCTCCTGCCGGCTCGAGCTCAACATGGGACTGATCGGCCTGCTCGCTCCGTCGAGGATGATTCAACGGTGGATCGACCGAACCTTCGAAAAGACCCTCCGGGGGATTCGAGAGCAAGCCCGGCTGTCGGAATCGGAAGCCGCTCTCGAGAGCGGCGCCCCAGGCGAGTTCCACATGCCTGGCATCCAGGTCTTCGCGACTCCAACCGAGCTCGAGATCTGGATAGGCGATCGCAAGTACGTCGCCCACGCCGCCGACTAGTCGGCGGCAAAGCGCAACAGGAGCCCGCCCAGGATCAACACCACGACGGCACCGGACCCTTCGATCCAGCGCGTCGCGTCCGGCGACGGTGCCAGGTAGTGCACGAGCAAGACAACCGCGGCGAGCGCCGAGAGGAGCGCCAAAACTACGCTCCAGGATCCAGCGGAGCCATCATCCCGGTCTTCTCGAGCCGAGCGCCTGCCGTCGCCCGCGGCCAGGGTCAAGCCGCGATCCAGTTTCCGTGGAAGATCGGTAAGAGGGGCCATCTCGCCACCGATTGGCAGGCTCGCAGCTTCCGCAAAGAGCTGGTAGAGCCGCAGCTCCTGAAAAGCCTCTCGAAACGAGCTCTCGCCCGGCGCCAGCGTGTAGACCTCTCGAGTCAGCAGGGCGAGCCCGCGCAGAAACGCCGAAAGAGCCCGGCGCGGTCGCACACCGAAGCTCGCCGTCTGATGCCAGTGGGCCAGCAACGACCTGGAAAGACCGTCGCTGTCGGCGCCCCAGCCGCCATCGCGAAAAGGCGCGGTGTGGCGGAGATGGTGTCGCAGCCGGCGCTGCTCGTTGCGGGCGCACGGGTGACTGAGCTCGAGAAGCGCGTCGACGAGAGACTCATGGTCCCCGGTCGCGGTCGCCGCCAGATAGCCGCGCAGCTGGTCGCGGGTGCGGTCCGACAGGAACTCGAACGGACCGCCGCAGAAGCCGACCTTGCCGTCATCGAGGAGAAGCGCGTTGCGCCCGCAAGGATCCGCGGGCACCATACCGGCTGAAAGAACCAGCCGGAGCCAGCCGCGGCAGAGCCGGCGCGCCAGCCGTGGACCGCCGTTCTCAGAGACGGTCGGCGAGCAGCTCTCGCCCACCGTCGACCCACCGAGATCGGAGAGGACCAGAAAACTCGATCCGCAGAGCTCTCTGTGAACCTCCGGTATCGTCACCAGGCTCATTCCTTCGCAGCGCTCGCGAAGCTCGATGAGATCCTCCGCCTCCCGGCGCAAATCGAGCAAGCTGAGCAGGGAGCGCTTGAAGTCCGCCAAGGCTCGAGCCTTCAGGGCTGCTTTCCGATGCCCCAGGGACGGATCCGACTCGGACAGCCGGCCGAGACTCCCCTCGAGATGCTCATCGATGGCCGAATGCGCGACCTTGAAGATCACCGGCTCGCCGCTCTTCAGCCGGGCCCGATGCCATTGAAACAGGAGACCGGTATCGAACGGGTCCGTCTCGAAAACGGGAAACGCCTCCTCGAAGCTGCCGCCCAATTCTCGAGCAAACCGGTTCCGAACGGCTCCGAACGGCGTCGGGACGGCCGGCTCGACTCTCGTCGCAAGCTCGAGCGCTTCTCCCTGGGTCATCAGATCGGCGCGCGAGGACAGATAGGCAGCAAGAGCCGCGTCCATCGGTCCGCGGCGTTCGAGCCGCTCACCTAGCGGTTCGAGAGCATCCATCGAAATACGGTCCATGTCAGCATGAGGGTTCCGACGCCGATGAGCACGGCTTCGGCAAGGAAGAGATTGAGGCCCGATCGCACCGGCTCGTCTGCCAAGATCATCATGGCCGTGAGTGCGAGCACGGACACGCCCAGCCGCAGGGCGCGCGCCGGTGACGACGCGCTGCGGGACCGAGGGCGCTCGGAGCTCGAATCGATCGGCCCTTCTTTCTCGAGCTTGTCCAGCAGCCGGTCCAAGCGGAGCGCGCCGTCGCGCATCAGCCGGCTGCCGACGATCCAGGAATCGATCATTCGATCGGCCGAGAAGGCGCTCGCCAGAGTTCGTGACTCGAGGTGTCTACGGCTTAAACGCTCGAGCGAGCGGTTGACGTCGAAACCCGGAGCGAAACGGGCGATCAACCCATCGGCGGTGATCACCGAGCGCATGTAGCGCATCGCCTCCTCATGCGGAAAGACGGCAAACCGCCGCGACAGCTGAATCATGTCCAGCATGATCCGGGTGTACCCGATGGCCAACTCGCTACCGCCGCGAGAGTCGCCGGCCCGACTCCGACCGAACCACAGCTCGGCATGCTCCCGCAAGGCGTTGCGAAACCCTTCGACATCCGAGTCGTCCGTGACCTCCGAGATCCTGAAAATGCCCTCCAGCAATTCGTCCACGTCGTGCCTGGCGAGCGCCAGGATCATGGCCAGAACGTGTCGACCTCCATACTCACTGATCACCCCGGTAATGCCGAAGTCGACGTAGCCGACGACGTTGTCAGGCAGGATGAGGAGGTTGGCCGGATGAAGATCGGCATGGAAGATCCCGTGGCGAAACACGTCGCCGAGGAAATTGGCCAGAATATTGTCGGCAAACTTCTCGGCATCGAATCCGATCTCGCGAAGCCGGTACTCGACAGCCGGGTCCCCGCACTCGAGCGAACGAAGATACTCCAGAAGCGTGGTCCCTTCGAGGTACTCGGCCGCGAGAATCCGAGCGGTCGAGATCTCTTGGATGACCGCCGGCACGCGAGCTTCCGGGCGCGTGCCGGTGTTGACCCTCACCTGCTCCATGTAGCGAGCTTCCCGCCGGTAGTCGAGCTCATCGCCGGTCCAGGCGATGAACTCGCTGAGCGGCAGCCGCAGGCTGTCGAGCTTCTTCAAGCGTAACTTCGAGATCAGCCAGAGCATTGCCTTCATGAGGCCGATGTCGCCGCCGAAGTCGCGAAGCGCGGTGGGACGACGGACCTTGACAGCGAGCTCACAGCCGTCGAGAGCCGCCCTGTGCACCTGACCAATGGAGGCAGAAGCGAAAGGTACGCGGTCGAACCTATCGAAAACCTCGGGTGGCTTGCGCCCGAGATCTTCTACAAACGTCCGCTCGACGTCCTGGTAGGCGAACGGCGGCACTCGATCCAGCAGATCGAAGAGCTCGTCGCAGTAGGAGCTCGGAACCAGATCGGGCTGAAGCGAGAGTACCTGGCCGAGCTTGATGAAAGTGCCTCCCAACTCCTCGAGCAGAGCGCGGAATCTGCGCTCGGGAGAAGGCACTTCGGCAAGCCGGCGCGAGGTTCCGGGCAGAAGGCTCAGGATCGCCCTGCCGATTCGCCGCGCGTAGAACCCCGCCAGAACCCGGACAAGGTGGCTCAGCCGCCTGACCCGCGGCAGCCGGGGAGCCTGTTTCCCGGTGCTCATCGCGAAGCGCCTACGAATCCGGGGGCTCCTTGCCCAGAACGCGCTCGGTGACCTCGCGGATCGCCTCTTCGCGCTTGCGGATCTCATCTTCCTTGGCCGCGAGCTCTCTGCCCTGCTCGGCCAGCTTCACTTCGCGCCGCTCGAGGGCGAGTCTTGCCTTGGCCAGCTCTTCGTTCTTGCGCATGACGACCTGGAGCATCTGCACCTCGCTCGCGTGGGTCCCTTCGAGCTGATCGAGCACAAGCTGCCTCTCCTCCCTGCAGCGGCCAAGCTCGTCGACTTTGGCCCGCAACTCCTCCTCTCTTGTCGCAAGGTGCCTCTCGGTCAACTCGAGTCGTTGTTCGAGCAGGAGCCTCTCGCTGCGTTCGGAGCTCACCAGTGCCTTCTGTGCGTCCAAGGCCTCGGCGGCGGCCCGCCGCTCTTCCTCGCTCGCCAGCTCCGCAGCGGCCATTTCGGAAACCCGTCTCTCCTCCAGCTCCTCGACGCTTGTCCGCAACCTGTGAATGCTATCGACCAGAGCGCTGAGCGTCTTGATCTCGAGCTTCATGTCGTGCTCGCCCGATTCGGTCACGCGCCCCAGAATCTCGAAACGGTCCCGAACGACTTCGGGAGCACCGGCGTCCGTCCCTGCCGACAGAACAATCAACAGCGTGTTGTAGAGAGACTCGATGCGCTGCTTGTCGTTGGGCGCCGATCCGAGCACGCGTTCGTAGAGCTCTTGGGCCTCATTCAGACGGCCCTCCCGGACGGCTGTCCGCGCCTCGCGCATCTCTTTCCTTCCGACCGTCTGTGCCTCGAGAGCCGACCCGCACGGTCCGACGGAATAGAGCAGGAGCGCGGTCGCAGCCAGGATCCTGCGAGGACTGAGAATCATCGGGTGAAGGCTCATCGCACCTCCTACTGAGCCGGCATCGACATGCCGCGAATCAACATCCGGCAATGATTAGTAGTACCACAGAATCGCTATGATGGGGCGGTATGACACTCCGTCTTCGCTGGGCGTTTTCGATCCTCGCCATCCTTCTGCTCTTCGCCCTCAATCTGGGCGTGTACTTCTGGGGGAACGCGCGGCAGACGGAGCTCATCCTGGATCTGAAGACCGCCCTGGAGAGCAAGGATCTGGTCGTCGAGATCCGCGACCTGGTCGCCCGCCGCCAGCGCGACACCGAGGTGATGGAGCCCCTGGTCACCACCGGGGCGGTTCGACTCGATACCGGCCAGCTCGAGGACATCAGGAGCCGTACGCGAGAGATCGAGGGCATGATCGAGCGGCTTCACGGGCTTTCCCATTCCTCGTCGACGGCCCGGCTCGGAGCCGTCTTCAGGGACCTGGCGCAGGCTTGGCTCGATGTCTACGAGACCTCGGTTCCCCTGGCCGACCCGGTGGCCCCGGCAGACCCGGCGGCCGCAGCAGCCGCGGCTGCCGCGGCTGCCGAAAACGAGGTTAGCTCGCAACCCTTCACCTACGTGGAGCGATACGCGCAGACCGAGGCACTCCTGGCCGAGCAGCTGGCCGAAAGGACCGTCGGTGTCGAACAGGCCGAGCAGGATTTTGCAGCCGTCGCCGAGCTCGCCGATCGCATTACGCTCGCCATCTTCGTCGCCTCCTCGTTGCTCACCGTCGGCATTGCCATTTGGTTCTCTCGCTTCCTGCGCGCCGCCTTTGCCCGCTACGTGACCAGCGAGGTCGTCGACAACGTGCTCAAGACCGCGTCGGGGCTGGAGCTCGGGGGCGAAAAGCGCGAGATCACGATCCTGATGGCAGACCTGCGCGGCTTCTCCTCGATGTCGGAGCGGATCGCGCCGGAAAAAGTAGTCTCCGTGATCAACAACTTCCTCGGCGTCATGACCGAGATCATCGTTGCGAGTGGCGGCATGATCGACGAGTTCATCGGCGACGCGATCCTGGTCATCTTCGGAGCTCCTCTCGACCGGCAGGACCACGCCGAGGCCGCGGTCAAGTGCGCCATAAGGATGCAGCTCGCCATGCTCGAGGTCAACGAGAGAAACCGCTCCGCAGGCCTGCCCACCGTGGAGATGGGCATCGGCGTTCATTCCGGCGAAGTCGTGGTCGGCAATATCGGCTCGGCGAAGCGAACCAAATACGGCGCCGTCGGACCCAGCGTCAACCTCGCGGCGAGAATCGAGGCCAACACCGTCGGCGGCCAGATCCTGATCTCCGAAGCGACCTTTGATCAGGTTTCGGCCGATCTGCGAGTCGACGACCGGTTGGAGATCCACCCGAAGGGATTCGAAGAACCGGTTGTCCTCCTGGACATCGGCGGTCTGGCCGGCAGGGACGGCGATCCGGGGCTCGTTTTGCCGGAACCGGGCGAATCGCTGGTCCGGCCGGCGGAGGAGATCGCGGTCCGCTTCGTGGTCATGGAAGGCAGCCGGACCGGGACCACGGTACGGGATGGCGAGCTGCTGAGCCTGTCGCACCGGGCTGCAAGAGTGCGCACGTCGGCCGACGTGGCCCCGCTGGCGAATCTGAGGCTCGAGCTACTACAGGGCAGCGACGCCGCGGCGACGCGCTCGCTCTTCGCCAAGGTCCTTTCGGTGGAGCCTCGGGACGACACGTTCATCGCGCGCTTCACCTCGGTCGACCCGGAGACCGCCGCCCTTCTCGAGCGGTTGCTTAACCCACCTCCTTCTTGAACAGCCGGGTGGCCAGCGCCAGGGTCACGACCAGAAACAGGGCCAGTGCAGCGGCCTCCGGAAGGAGGTCTCCGAGGCCCGAACCCCTCAAGAGAATCCCTCGGGTCATCCGGACGTAGTGAGTGAGCGGCAGGAGCAGGCCCAGCCATTGGGCGGGCCTGGGCATGGCACCGAACGGAAACATGAAGCCCGACAGGAGAACCGAAGGCAGAAAGAAGAAGAAGGACAGCTGGGTCGCCTGCAGCTGGTTGGCGGTGACCGACGAGATCACCAGACCGAGCGTCAGATTCGCGCCGATGAACAGAATCGAAGCCACACCCAGGGCAAAGAGCGATCCACGCACGGGTACGCTGAAGAGAATCAGCCCGGCCGCCAGCACGATCACGATCTGCACCAGGCCGATTGCGACATAGGGCAAGATCTTCCCGATCATCAGCTCGAACCGATGCACCGGGGTCCCGATCAGAAACTCGAAGGTCCCGCGCTCGCGCTCGCGCACGATCGACAGCGCCGTCATCAACATCATCGTCGAGGTCAGGATCACTCCCAGCAGCGCCGGCACGACGAACACGGGAGTCCGCAACTCCGGGTTGTAACGCGTCAGAACCGAGAACCTCCAGGGGCTCTGGGAGGTCTTCTCCGACTCCAAGGCTTCGCGAGTCAACGCGAAGGTCCCGACTCGTTGGTTGAGCCATGATTCCAGCCCGTTGGCCGAGGCGCGCACGGCGCGGGCGAGGGTCGGATCGGTCGCGTCGACGATGAACGAGACCTCCATACCGACTCCGCGATAGAAATCGCGAGTGAAGTCCGGTGGAATCTGGACGACCACGTCGACGTCGCCGGCCCGGAGCATGCGCCGCGCCTCATGTTCCGTGGCCACGTAGGTGACAATGTCAAACGTCTGAGTCGCCACCAGCTCACCGACGAACTGGCGCGAGATGCTGCTATTGGTGTGATCCACCACCACGGTGCGGGCGTGGCGCATGTCCTGATTGATGGCATACCCGAAGAGAGCGAGCTGGACGATCGGAACGCCAACGACGAAGCCGGCCGTGAGCTGGTCGCGCATCAGCTGACGCAGCTCCTTCCTCACGACCGCCAGAATGCGGCGCAGCGGTGCCGGAAGCTCAGGCCGGAGATTCATGCCGCGCTCTCGATCAAGGTCTCGCCCAGATTGAGGGCGACGAAGACGTCTTCGAGGTTGGGCTGCGCAGCCTGGGCCACAGTATTCTCCTGGCCGGCTGCGCGCAGGTGTCTCTCGAGCTCCGGTGCGACGCGCTCGGCGAGTTGAGCGTCTCGGGACAGCAACACGTGGACCCGGTCGCCGAGTTGGGTGACGCTCGAGACTTGCGGCAGAGTGCGCAACTCGGCGATCGAAGTCTCGGCGTCGCGGGTCTCGATCTCGACCACCCGGCCTTCGAGCGCCTCGGTCAGCTCCGCCGGCGAACCGATCGCCACCGGGCGACCCCGAATCATCATGCAAAGGCGGTGGCAACGAACCGCCTCGTCCATATAGTGCGTCGACACCAGAACGGTGGCGTCTCGAGAAGCGATCTCGAAGATCTTCTCCCAGAACGCCCGGCGCCGATCCGGGTCCACGCCCGCGGTCGGCTCGTCGAGAACCAGCAAGCTGGGCTGATGGATGTTGGCAACGGCCAGCGCCAGGCGCTGCTTCCAGCCTCCCGAGAGAGTCGCCGGGCGCTGGCCGCGGCGCTCGCCGAGCTCGTACTCGGCCAGGACTTCTTCGACGCGCTGCGAGCGGAGCGTTCTCTCCAAGCCGAAGATCTCGGCGGCGAAGCGAAGGTTCTCTTCGATCGACAGATCCTCGTAGAGCGAGAACTTCTGCGTCATGTAGCCGACCTTGGAACGCAGCCGCTCGGACTCACCCGGCAGCTCGTGGCCGAGGACGCGAATCGTGCCTTCGCTCGGAGGCAGCAGGCCGACCAGCATGCGAATGAGCGTCGACTTGCCGGCGCCATTTGGACCCAGGAAACCGAATACTTCGCCCTGGTGCACCTCGAGGTCGACCCCATCGACGGCGGTCAGCTTTCCGAATCGCCGTCTGAGCGCGCGCGCCTCGATGACCGGCTCGTCGTTCATGCGGCTTTCTTCCCCGGTCGCGAGAGGATCAGCTTGACCCGAGCCGGCAGGCCCGGGCGCAGATCGGCCGGGGCATCGGTGAGCACGACCCGCGCGCGGTAGACCAGATGCGCGCTCTCCCTTTCGGTCAGGGCGTAGTGCGGCGTGAACTCGGGCTCGCGCGCCACCTCCTCGACGCGCCCGCCGAACCAGTCCGACAGTCCTTCGATCTTGACCTCGGCTCGGGCTTCGGGTGTTAGCAGTGCCACCGCCCGGGCCGGAATCCAAACCCGGACCCAGGGGTTGTCGTCGGTCTGAACGACCGCAACCACGGCTCCCGGCGGCACACGCTCGCCGACCTCGAACGGCAATTGGTCGACGACGCCGGCGTCATGGGAACGCAGCGTCAAGTCTCGGAGTCGTCGATTCGCTTGGAGAACGCGCGCCTCCCTCTCCGCCACAACCGCCGTCGCCTCGTCGCGTTGCCGGCGAGCACGGCCCAGCTCCTGCTGGCTCGCGACCCGTCGCCGGCTCAACTCGGTCTTGCGCCGGAATTCCTCCTCTGCTTCGACCAGGGTCGCCTGCGCGGCCGCGAGCGCCGCTTCGAAGGCTCTGAGCTCGGCCTCGGCAACTTCGGTGTCCAGGCGCACCACCTCCTGATCGGTGGTCACACGCGAGCCCGCGGTGACCGGAATCTCGACGATCACTTCCGAGATCGGAGCGGTGATTTCCAGAGTAGTCCGCTCGACCGTGCCGGCGAGTTGCAGGACTCTCTTGCCACAACCGCCGGCAACCACGACCGTCAAGAGGACCGTGGCGGCCCTCCATGCTCCAACGCGACTCAGAATCGGGCGCATCAGCCTTCCCCCTTCTATTTCAGCTAATCTAGCAGTGAAAACCGGTGGCTGCCCTCAGTGATACGGCGACGCGACGACCGACAGCACAGGCCCGGACTTGGAGACTGTACCTATGCCGAGCGATCTTCCCAACGAATCGGGACTTTCAAACGCCCTCCAGGCCCGGGCCCTGGCGACCTTCGAGCGCGCGCAGCTGCTCACCTCGGAGTCATCGCCCTTCAACCTGGTCGTGAGCCTCAAGCTCGAGGGTTCTGTGGACCGGGAGCGGCTGCGCGGAGTCCTCGACGTTCTTCAAGAAAGCCACCCCTGCCTGGCGGTGCGAATCTCCGGCAAGCCGGGGACGGCCACGTTCGAGCTCGCCCGAGTCCCGCCGATTCCGCTGGCCGTGCTCGAGCGAACCCGGGAGACGAGCTGGATCGGCGCGGTCGAATCCGAGCTTTCGACGGGCTTCGATCGCGCCACCGGTCCTCTCATGCGCTGCACCCTGGTCGATCCGGATGATTCCGGGGAGGACAGGGAGATTGTACTGACGTTTCACCACGCGATCGTCGATTCCGCTTCGGCCGTCCGGATTATCGACGAGCTTGTCGAACTGTGCGGCTCCGAGGCCCGCCCACCCAGTCATACCGGAGAGTCGCGGCAGGGGTTGCCGCCCGGGGCCGACTCGCTTTTCCCGAGCCGCTATCGCGGCGCGTCGAGCTTCTGGCCGAGTTGCCGGTTTCTGGCCAGGGAGATGGCCGGAGAGGTCGGTTATCGCTGGCGCACCCGCGCGCATCGGGCGCGGCCTCGGTTCTTCACCAGCTCGGGAGAGCCGGCACGAAGCCGAGTTCTGCCGATCGCTCTGTCCGAGCAGGAAACCGACACTCTGGTCCGCGCCACACGCGAGCGCCGACTGACGCTGAACAGCGCTCTCAATGCCGCCTTCCTGCTCGCCGTGGTGCGACACCGCTACCCCGGCACCGATCTGCCGCACCGCTATTTTGTCTTTCCGACTTTGCGGCCCTACCTCGATCCTCCTGTCCCGGAAGATAGCGACGGCAGCTATCTCACGACCCTACGCCTGACGGTCGGCGCCACCGAGACGCGCGATGTCTGGGATCTCGCCTCGGAGATCCAGGGACAGATTCTCAGAGCCGACGAACACGGCGGCCGGTTCTTCGCCACCCGCTTCAGCGCGATGTCCATGAAGATGATCCTGGGCCAATCTGACCACCGAATGAGCAGACTCGCCCTGAGCTACACCGGAGCCCAGCCCCTCGGACCGCGGCACGGTTCGCTCAGACTCGCCGAGCTTCACGCCTTCGTTTCCAACCTTCCGATCGGCCCCGAGTACACAGTGCAGGCCCGAATCTTCCGAGGCAGGCTCTGGCTGGACATTCTGTATCTGGATTCAGACATGGACGAGAGCGAGGCGCGGGCGATCGCCGAGGAGACGCGCCGGATTCTCTTCAGCCCATCCGACGGAGAGCCCGAGGCCGCCTCCGATTCCAAGGAAAGTAACCAATGACTGTCGACACCCGAGAGATCACCCAGATGGCCGCCCTGCAACTCGGCTGCGAGAACGTCCGGCTCGAAGACCGGTTGCTGGAGGATCTCGCCGCCAGCTCGGTCGATCTGGTCAACCTGACCGTGGCCCTGGAAGACCGGTACGGGATCGCGATTCGTGAGGAAGACGTCGCAGCCCTGCGCACGGTGGCCGATCTTCACGCGCTGGTCGACAGACTTCTGGCCGGTTCTTGAATGAGACGTTTGTGATGTCCGGACCTGACCGGGCCGAGACCCTGATCCAGTTGCTCGCCTTTCGTGCCGACGCCGAGCCCGACAAAGAGGCCTTTCGCTTCGCCGGAGAAAGCCAGTCCTACGGGAAGCTCTGGCGAAGCGTCAACCGGCTCGCCGCGAATCTCTTGGCGGACGGCTTGGGCCTGAGCGAGAGAGTGGTGCTCGCTCTTCCCAACGGTGCCGAGTTCTTCTACGTCTTCTACGGTGTGCAGCGTGCCGGGGGGGTCGCGGTGCCGATCTTTCCCGACTCGGGCGTCGAGCGAGTCTTCCAACTCGCGGCCCACTGCCAGGCCGGCACCGTCGTGCTCTCGGCTTCGCTTCCCGACGACGCTCTGGAGCGCTTCCGCGCCCGAGGGAGAACCGACTCGATTCGCGTTCTCATCGCCGAGGACTTGGCGCGTGGACTGCAGAATCAGCCGGAGCCGGAGTTCCCGGCCATTCAGGCGGATGATCTTGCCTATATCCAGTACACCTCCGGTAGCACCGGCAACCCGAAGGGGGTCCAGCTCTCTCACGCCAACTTGCTCACCAACGCCCGTCAGCTGATCGCGGGTATGGAGATCACGCCGGAAGAGATCTTTGTCAGCTGGCTCCCGGTCTTCCACGACATGGGGCTGGTGCTGATGACCCTGGTGCCGTTCTATCTCGGCGCCCGGTTGATCCTGCTTCCAGCGGTTCTGACCAATATCCGCGGCTGGCTGACCGAGATCGAGGCCAACGGCGGAACCTTTACCGCGGCGCCCGATTTCGCCTACCGGCTCTGCCTGCGCTACGTGAAGGACCCCGGCGAGCACGATCTCTCGAGCCTGCGGGTAGCGCTCAACGCCGCCGAGCCGGTGCGAAGAGGCACGATTGAGGAATTCGAGGCGGCCTTTGACCTGGACCGGGTGATGATGCCGGGCTACGGACTGGCCGAGGCCACGGTCGGCGTCAGCATGTGGGCACCGGGCACGAAAGTGAAGGTCGACGAACGGGGCGTGGTGTCGGTGGGCAAGCCGTTTCCGGAGATCGAGATCGCGATCCTCGAGCAGGATGGCTCCCCGGAGCTCTGCGCGGTCGGCTCGACCGGAGAGGTTCTGGTGAAGAGTCCCGCCAACACACGCGGCTACCTCGACAATCCCGAGGCCAGCGCCGGTCTCTTCTGGAGCGGGTTCGTTCGCACCGGCGACGTCGGCTATGTCGACGCGGAAGGCCACCTCTTCATCGTCGGCCGCAAGAAGAGCATCATCATTCAGGCCGGCCGCAATATCGCGCCGCGCGAGATCGAGGAGGTCGTAGACGCCCTGCCCTTCGTGCGCTACTCGGCGGCCGTCGGTGTCGATCGCGGCGGACTCGAAGGCGAGCAGGCCTACGTGTTCGCCGAGCTACGCGAGCACAAGACGCCGTCCCCGGAGGAGTGCGAAGAGCGGTCGATCGCTATCGTGCAGGCGATTCACTCCCACCTGGGACTGCGACCCGGGCGCGTCTACCTGGCGGCTCCGAAAACGATCCCGCTCACCCACAATGGCAAGATTCGCCACCTCGAGCTCGCGCGCCAGTATCGAGACGGCAACCTACGCGCGCGCGGCCAGCTGCTTTTCCCGTCCTGGTAATCGGGGACACCTTTCCAAGGTGTCCCCGCGTCGAGCTGTTACCCATTTCGCTCGAGGGCAAGCGGAGGTCGATCGCGACGCCCCCAGTCGACACGGTGGCTCGCGATTCCGGCGATTCGCGGCTGGAGGCCGGCCGTGTGCGCCTCGGAGCGAGCCTCTCCATCCGCTGATGGCTCGCGGAGAGGCGTCACCGGTGGCCTCTGTCGTTACTGTCGATTGAGGTGCCCTCGGCGACGCACGAGACCACGATGGCGCCAAAACCCAGCCCCAATCTCTCCGAGAGCTTGACCCCCACATTGGGGGTGAGGTCGAAGGTCAACATCGAGGCCTAGGTATTGACGAACCGACCCGGAAAGTTATCCGGGTCTTTCCAATCGGTCTTGAGACCGAAGGGCGAGTTGACCGCCAAACCAAAGTCCCAGGTCTCGTTGACCGGTTGCACCCAGTAGAAGTGGGGAATCGGCTCATGCAGGCTGTTCAGAGTCCCGGTCGACATCGGACCCGGAGCCGGCGCCAAGCCGACAAACTCTTCATCGAAGCTGTTGACCAGCGTGACTCCAACAGCAAGCTCCCGCTTTTCGAAGAAGGCCAGACCGCCGGCGTTGTAGAACAGCGTTGTCGGATCGTCGGCCTGGGCGACAAAAGCACCCGCCAGGCCCAGCGACTTACTGCCCTGCTCATAAAGCGAAAAGCCGCCACCGAGGGCGGGTTGCGCGAGCAGGGCGAGAACAGCGATCAGTAGTCTCGAGCTCTTGCTCGATTGCTCTTATACTCGGCTGGATGCTCCGGGGCCGCCACCCATGCTGAACGAGCGCACCGGCGAGCCTGTCGCCGCAGAGGGCAAGAAGGAACCGGACTTCGAGCTGTCGGTGGTGATTCCCTGTCTCAACGAAGCCGAAACGCTCGGTATTTGCATTCAAAAAGCACAGCGAGCCATGAGCGAGCATCGGATCACCGGTGAGGTGATCGTCGCCGACAACGGCTCGACCGACGGATCGCGTGAGATTGCCGACGAACTGGGCGCGCGCGTGGTCCCGGTCACGGAGCGCGGTTACGGCTCGGCTCTCATGGGCGGCATCGACGCCGCTCGGGGGCGCTACGTGATCATGGGAGATGCCGACGACAGCTACGACTTCACCGAAGTCCCCCGTTTTGTCGACAAGCTCAGAGAAGGCTACGACTTTGCCCAGGGCTGCCGGCTGCCCGGGGGCGGGGGCCGAGTGCTCCCCGGTGCGATGCCGTTCTTGCATCGATTCTGGGGCAATCCGATGCTCACCTACTTGGTGCGGCGAATGTTCCAGGCACCGATTCGCGACGTCTACTGCGGGCTGCGAGGCTTCACCAAGGAGGCCTACGACGAGTTGGGCCTGCGCTGCACCGGCATGGAGTTCGCCGCCGAGATGGTGATCAAGGGAAGCCTCTTCGGTAAGAAATTCGCCGAGATCCCGATCACGCTCCATCCGGACGGCAGATCCGCTCAGACTCCTCACCTCCGGACCTTTCGCGACGGCTGGCGCACTCTGCGTTTCTTCCTGATGTACAGCCCGAGGTGGCTGTTTCTCTGGCCCGGAATCCTCCTGATCCTGCTGGGCCTCGTCGGATATGCCGTGGCGCTGCCGGGCGTTACGGTTTTCGGCGCGATTCTCGACGTTCACACGCTGCTCTTCGCCAGTCTGGCGGTGCTGGTGGGCTATCAATCGGTGCAGTTCGCCGTGTTCGCCAAGGCGTTCGCGGTCAGCGAGAAGCTCGTGCCCGGCGACCCGAAGCTCAATTGGCTCTTTCGCACCGTGACGCTGGAACGAGGGCTGGTCCTGGGCGTCCTGGCTCTTCTCGTCGGGCTCTCGTTCCTGGGGGTCGCGGTCAACCAGTGGCGCCTGACCGGGTTCGGTCCCCTCGACTACGCCCGTTCGATGAGATGGGTGATTCCGGGAGTTACCCTCTCGGCTCTCGGAGTCCAAACGGTGCTGTCGGGTTTCTTTCTGAGCATTCTCGGCATGGCCCGGAAGTGAATCTCTCTGAGATGGTTCACGAGCGGTGGGTCGCGGGGCGCCGCGTGCGGATACTCGGCGAAACGCTAGCGGAGCTCATTCCCGAGAGCGCCAGGCTTCTCGACGTGGGCTCCGGTGACGGGCAAATCCCGGCCGTGATCCAGCGTTCCCGGCCGGACCTCGTGGTCCGGGGAGTCGACGTCCTGGTTCGACCGGACACTTCGATTCCGGTTCAGGCCTTCGACGGCGAGCGACTGCCGTTCGAGGACCAGAGCTTCGACACGGTCATGTTCGTCGACGTCCTGCACCACACGGAGGCGCCCCTCCGCCTGCTTCGTGAAGCGGCACGGGTCGCCCGTGCCTCGGTAGTTCTCAAGGACCACACCCTCAAAGGGCCCCTGGCCGGCGCGACCCTGCGCTTCATGGACCGGACCAGCAATCGCCGCTACGGCGTCGCGCTTCCCCACAACTACTGGAGTGAAGAGAAGTGGCTCTCGGCTTTCGATGAGGCCGGACTTGCCATCGAGGACTGGCGCTCACGGCTGGGGCTCTACCCCTGGCCCGCGAGCCTGCTCTTCGAGCGCGGCCTCCACTTCATCGCCAGCTTGTCGGTCCGGGCGACATGAAAGATCCGATTCTCCACACAACACCCGAGGAGTGCTGCAGCAGCGAGTGGGAGCAGGCGTATCGCCGGTTCGAGACACCGGAGCAGGAAGTGGAGAAATTCTCCAAGAGGTTCCTGGAACTCGGTGTCGAGAGATGGCCGCGTGAAACGAGGATAGCCAGTCTGTTCTGCGGCCGGGGCAACGGCATGGTGGCGCTGGAGCGAATGGGGTTCGAGCACTTGTCCGGCTTCGACCTCTCCGAGAGCCTCCTGGCTCAGTACTCCGGCCCGGCTTCGTGCTACGTCGCCGACTGCCGGAAGCCGCTTCCGGTCGCGCCTGGATCCCAGGACGCGGCGATCATTCAGGGCGGCCTCCATCACCTGCCCGACCTGCCCGGCGACCTCGAACGAGTGCTGGCGGAGATTCGGCGCATTCTCACGCCCGAGGGCCAAGTAGTTGTTGTCGAGCCCTGGAAGACGCCCTTTCTGGACCTGGTTCACAGCGCTTGTCGGTTCCCTCTCGCTCGACGAATCTGGCCCAAGCTCGACGCCCTGGCGATCATGATCGAGCACGAGCGCGACACCTACGAGCAGTGGCTCGCCCGTCCCCGGGAGATCCAAGCGCTGCTTCACCGGTACTACGTGCCCGTGCACGAGCGCCGGGCATGGGGCAAGCTGAGCTTCGTCGGCCGTCCGCGCTAGGGCGGCCTCACGGCCGTAACCGAGACCGGGCGCGAGCCATCTCGAGTCATGCCTCCTCGGCGGTCGGTCGGCGGCAGCGCACCCTGTCGAGAGGATAGGATCCGGCCATGAGTCGGCACGCCAATCCGCTGGTGCGCTTCGCCGTCGAGAGACGAGTGACCATGGCCATGGCGGTGCTGGGCGTGATGGTGCTGGGCTGGATTTCATTGACCCGGTTGCCGCTCGAGTACCTGCCGGCGTTCTCGTCGTCGTCGATCTCGGTACGGGCGTCGTATCGATCGTCCTCACCGGAGGAAGTCGAGCGACTCATCGTGCGACCGCTCGAAGAGTCGCTAGGGACGATCAACGGCATCGACACGCTATCGGCGAGCGCCGCCGCCGACTCGGCCCAGGTGCGACTGACCTTCATCGACGGCACCGACATGGACATGGCGGCGGTCGAGGTGCGCGATCGGGTCGATCGCGTGCGCCACCTCCTTCCCGACGATCTCGAGCGCATCTTCATCCGGCGCTTTCAGTCGTCCGACATTCCGGTCCTGCGCTTTGATCTCTCGGCCGAATGGCCGGAGGAGCGTCTGTTCGACTACGCCGACCAGATCGTGCTGCGGCGGCTCGAGCGGCTCGAGGGCGTGGCCCAGGTCGACGTCGGCGGCGTCCGCGAGCCCGAGCTTCAGATCAACATCGACCCGGCACGGCTGCAGGCCCATCGAGTCGATCTGCGCAGCCTGTCGACGACGCTTCGCGAGAGCAACTTGAATCTGTCGGCCGGTGACATCCGAGACGGCAATCGCAAGCTCCTGGTGCGAACGGTGGGTGAGTTCAGCACTCCACGCGAGATCGAACAGCTGGTCCTGCGCCCCGACGGCCTCAGGTTGGGCGACATCGCCGAGGTTTCCTACACCCTGCCCGAAAAGGAAGTCTTCAACTACCTGAACGGAGTCGACGCGGTCACCGTTTCGGTCAACAAGGCGTCGACCGCCAACCTGCTCGCCGTGGTCCAGCGCGCCAAGGCCGAGCTCGAGGCGATCAAGGGACTGCCCGAGTCCGAGGGCGCCCAGTTCCGGATCTACCAGGACGCCTCCCTCGACGTCCGCAAGGGCCTGGGGCAGCTTCGAGACGCCGGCCTGATCGGTGGTTTGCTTGCGATCGGAGCGGTGTTTCTGTTTCTCCGCAAGCTTCAAACCACCGCGCTGATCGCGATTGCGATACCGATCTCGGTGGTTGCGACCTTCGTCCTGATGTTCTTCTCGCGCCAGGCGGGGCTCTTCGACCTGACCTTGAACGTGGTCAGCCTGGCCGGTTTGATGCTCGCCCTCGGGATGCTGGTCGACAACTCGGTCGTGGTGATCGAGTCGATCTTCCGACATCGCAACGAGCTCGGCGAGGACGCCAAGACCGCCGCCCTCTCCGGCGCCGCCGAGGTCGCCCTGCCGATTACCGCCTCGACAGCGACCACGATCTGCGTCTTTCTGCCGTTGATCTTCCTTGCGACCGGCGGCCGCTTCAAGCTCTATCTTCAGAACATCGGTTGGACCGTGTGCATCGTGATGCTGGCGTCGCTGCTGGTGGCGCTCACCGTCGTCCCGATGGCGGCGGCGCTGATCCTGCGCGACCAGACCGAGCGCAAGGCGCTGTGGATCAAACGGCTGCGCCGTGGTTACGGCCGAATCTTGCGGTTGACGCTCGAGCGTCGCCTGGCGTTCGTGGTCCTGATCACGGCGCTTTTTGCCGGCACCATCTATCTCCTTTCGACCGTCGAGCAGTCGGTTTCGGCGCGAGCGCTCGAGCGCCAGATCATCCTCAAAGTAGACACACCCCGCCAGTACTCGCCCGAGCAGACTCGAGCTCTCTACAGCGAGCTCTACGAGCTGATCGACTCGAAGCGAGACGAGCTCGACATCGCCGACGTCGCCTACAACTACGATCGCGGCACCGGCCGCTCACGTGCGAGCTGGCGCAGGACCCGCCAGTTCGATATCTACCTCGAGGACGAGAGCGAGAGCACTCTGACCACGGCCAAGGTGCGCGAGAAGCTGCGCGGAATGCTGCCGGTGCGAGCCGGCGTCAACATCCGCATCGCGACCCAGCGGGGTCGCCATGGCACCTCCGGGGTCGAGATTCAGCTCATGGGAGACGATCCGACGGTACTCGCGCTCCTCGCCAAACAGGTCACCGGCGAGCTCGAAGGTCTGCCGATGGTTCGGGATGTCGACACCTCGCTCGAGAGCGGTGACGAGGAGATTCACGTCAGCGTGACTCCGGAGCGCTCGCTGCAGGCCGGGCTTTCGAGCCGTGCCGTCGCCAATACCGTGTCCTCGGCGCTCTCGACTCGTGACGTGTCCCAGTTCCGAACCGAGGATCGCGAGGTCGGGATCGTGGTCCAGTACAGACCCGAGGATCGCGAGACCTTCGATCAGCTGAAGAACGTGCCGGTGTTTGCAGCCGACTCTCAACTGCCGCTGGGAGCACTCGCCGATTTCGCCTTCGTGGAGGGGCCCAAGGCCATCGAGCGCGAGAACCGGCAAGCGCAAGTCACGATCTCCGCCAACACCTCCGATTCCAGGGCCGCCTTTGGCGCCATGCGCTCGATTCCGAGGATTCTCGAGGCTCTCCCCTTCCCGGCCGGCTACAGCTGGAGCTTCGGCCGCTGGAATCGGCATCAGCAACAGGATCAGCTGAGCGGCCTGTTTGCCCTGCTCTTTGCTCTGCCGCTCGTCTACATGCTGCTGGCGGCGCTGTTCGAGAGCTTCATCCAGCCGCTGGCGATCATGTTTTCGGTACCGTTCGCGGTTTTCGGCGTGGCGGTGGCAATGAAGCTGGCCGGCCAGCCCTGGGAGACCATGACCACCATCGGACTGATCATCCTGCTCGGAGTGGTGGTCAACAACGCCATCGTCCTGCTCGATCACATCAACCTGCTGCGCAAGCACGGCATGACGCGCAACGAGGCCATAGTCCTCGGTGGACAACACCGGCTCAGACCGATCGTGATCACGGCGGTAACCACGATCCTCGGGCTGCTGCCGTTGGTGGCGCCGTTTCTCCTGCCCAGCGTCTTCGGAACCGTCGAAGGCCGCGCCGCCAGCTGGGCGCCGATCGGGCTGGTGATCATCGGTGGACTGACGACGTCGACGTTCCTGACCTTGCTGATTCTGCCGACCGTCTACTCGATACTCGACGACGCCACGATCTTCGCGCGGCGGGTGGTGCGAGCGCTATGACGCGGCGGCTACGTAGTCGTCACGATTGTCATTTCGAGTCGAAGACGAAAAATCCCTGCACGGAATGACAACGCAAAACCGGCTCGGCTCCTGTAATCTTCCCTCCCGATGCTCGCTTTCCTGAGCTCTCGTCTGGCGGTTCTCTTGGCTTTGGTCCTCGCCCTCGGCGCGGGAGCCTGCGGCAGGTCCGCGGCCGACGGCGACGCCCGCGATCAGGGCGATCGGGGCCGGAATCACCGGCGGGCTCCGTCGGTGAGCACCGCGGTCCCCGTTGAAGTGGCTCCGGTCGAGCGGCGTTCAATCTCGTTCTACATTCAGTCCAACGGCACCCTCGAGGCGGAGAACGAGGTCGACGTCGTCGCACGAACCAACGGCCCGATCGAGGAGCTCCGCACCGAGGAGGGTCGCGTCGTTTCCAAGGGCCAGCTTCTGGCTCGCATCGACGACGACGAGATCCGCTCGCAGGTCGAGATCGCCCGGGTTTCGCTCGAGGAGGCGCGACTCAACTTCGAACGGGCGGAGCGGCTCTACAGCATCCAGCTTGTCAGTCCGGAAGAGTACGAGCAGGCCAGGAGCCGCTTCGAGACCGCCCGGGCCCAGTACCAGGGCAACCAGCTCCAGCTCGGCTACACCGAGATTCGGGCGCCTTTTTCCGGTCGTATCGTCGCGCGCTACATCGACGCCGCGCAGCAGGTTTCGGCCGGGACTCCCTTGTTCCGGCTCTCGGATTTCGACCCGCTCCTGTGCCCGGTCCAGGTACCGGAACGTGAGCTCCCCCGACTGGTGGTTGGGCAGGCGGCTTATCTGACCGTGGAGGCCTGGCCAGAGGAGCCCTTCGATGCCAGCGTGCTTCGCATCAGCCCGGTTATCGATGCCGACACCGGCACGGTCAAGGTCACTCTCGACGTCAGCGCTCGGGACAAGCTCCGGCCCGGGATGTTCGCGCGGGTCTTTCTCAAGACGGAGACCCACGACAGCGCCGTCGTCGTCCCCAAAACGGCGCTCTCCCTCGAAAGCCTCGGGGATACGGTGTTCGTCGATCGAAACGGCACTGCCGAACGGCGCGACGTCGAGATCGGGTTCGAAGAGGGCGACTCGGTCGAGGTGCTGTCGGGAGTGTCGCCCGGAGAGCTGGTCGTCGTCGTCGGTCAGGACGGCCTAAGCGACGGCACGCCGATCCAGGTGCTCGGAGGTGCAGAAAGCGGCAGCGCCCGAACGGCCACCGGCGGCCACCCGCCCGGGGGCGGCCCGCCGGACCCGAGCCAAATGGCCCCGGAAGATCTCGAGCGGATGAAACAACGAATGCGCGAAAACACCGAAGGCCCCTCGCCCACACAGAGGTAACCTCGGGGACAAACAGATGAGCCCCCAGACTCTTTCTTCCCAGCAGTCGGCCGATCCTCCCGGTCCGAGACCGCTTCCGCTCTTCGGTAGCCTGCCGGAGATCCGTCGCAACCCGATGGAGTTCTACGCCCGGCTGGCGCGCGACTACGGCGGTTTTTCCCGCTTCTACTATGGCCGCAAGCCCACGTTCCTGGCGGCAACGCCCGAGGCGATCAAGGAGCTCCTGGTCGACAAGCGCGAGATCTATGTCAAGAACACCCGCTACGCGGCGATTCGCCGGGCGATCGGCAACGGCCTCCTGAACAGCGAGGGCGAGCTCTGGAAGAAACAGCGCCGCCATACCCAGAACGTGCTCAATCGCAAGGCGATTCGCGACCAGGTGCCGCAGGCCGCCGAGGTCATCGCACCTGCGGTCGAGCGCTGGCGCGCTGCGGCGAAGAGCAGCGAGCCGATAGACATCGAGCCCGATCTCACCCGCATGGTGCAGCTCCTGATCGGCCAATGGGTTCTGGGCTCGCAGTACGAGCGCTACGGCGGAGAGGTCACCGAGCTGGTCGCGGCCGTGCGCCAAGCCTGGCCGGAACCACCGCGCTCGATGTGGGCATCACTCAAACTGCCGCCACTGCTACGTTTGCGCAAACTCGAAAGTCTGCTCAAGAAGCTCGACGAGATCATCTATGCGGTCATTCGCAG
>JAAENP010000227.1 GCA_024224155.1 bacterium | reverse complement strand
TCGTCGCGTACCGAGAGCAAGGCAGCGGCCATGGCAGCGCGCTCGGCGAGCATCGGTGCTGCCTTGGTCTCAAACGCCCCGGGGCGCGAGAAGGCTCCGACCGCCGCCTCACGAACCGGCTCCTCCGGCGCATCAAACAACTGGACAAGTTGGTGCACTGCCCGCTCGGCACCATCGCCAGCTTTCAGCACGACGGTACCGAGAGCCTTAGTACAGCATTCCGCAAGTTCGGCGACGTATTCCCGGATGCTCAAGCGGCTATCCTCAGGTCGCTGTCGTAGTCTGCGAGTCGATCCATCAGCTTGGCGAGATCGTTCCGGGTAAATTTCCACTGAAACGGCCGAGCAACCTCCTCATAGTAGCGCTGAAAGCCCAGCAGTCTTTCTTCGACCTCCTCAAGTGAGGAGAAATCGTTGGGTCGCAAGGCCTTTCGCTGGACCACCGAGAAGTAGATCTCGATCTGATTCAGCCAGCTGGCATGAACGGGCGTGTGAACGACGACCGTGTTGGGCCACTTGTCCTGGAAGCGCTTCACGCAACTCTGGCCGCGGTGGGACGAGCCATTGTCCACGATCCAGAAGACCCGCTCCGCGCTGCAGTACGGCTCTTGGACCATGACCTCAGCGACCAGACGCTCGAAGGGCACGATCCCGGTCTTACGCTCGCAGCGGCCGAAGATTTTGGCCCGGCGAACGTCCCAAGCCGCGAAGTAGGCCCAGGCCCCCCGACGCTCGTACTCGTGCTCGAGACGCATCGGGCGGCCGGGCGCCGGGGCTTGTGTGGGATGCTTCCGTTCGCGACATTGGATGCTCGTCTTCTCGTCCGCAGAGATCACGAAGTCATTCAGGTTCAGACATTTACCCTGCCATCGTCCCTCGTAGAGGTCGAGGATGCATCCCGCCTTCTCCGCGAAAGCAAGGTCGCGTGGGAAGATCCAACTGCGATAGCGCCAAGGCCGGATGGCATCCTCGCTCAGCCAGCGCCACACCGTCGTCTTCCCAATCTCGGCGACCAGACCCTGAGCAATAGCCTCGCGTTGGAGATCCGCAGTGCTGAAGCGGGACAGAGGCAGATCCCGCTCATGGGGTAGCTCACACGCGAGCGCCTTGACCGCCACGACGACCGAGGGGGGAAAACTTGCGGGGACGACCGCTGCGCTCTCCTTCCTCGAGGCCCGCCAAGCGCTTCTCGAAGAAGCGCTTGCGCCACTTGCTGACGATTTGACGTGAGGTATCAAGACGCTCACCAATCTCCTTGTTACTCAACCCAGCGGCTGCGTAGAGGATGATCTTGGCCCGAATGACCTCAATGTACGGTGACGTATACCTTCCAGCGATTGCCTTCAAGCGTTTGCGCTCATCAGGCTTCAGGACAATGGGGAATGGTGATTTCCTCGGCATCTCGGAAGCAATTATACCCGATGACACCACTATCAAGCAAGTCCAAATACGTAATCGTACTTATGGGATCACGTACTTAGCTCGCAAGGGGGTCTGCGCTTCGCGTCATCCTTCGTTGGGCGACAGGACGACCGCACCGTCGCGGCCGTCGCCTCGCACTCGCAGCAGGACAGCTCCCCGGTCGTTGACGTCGACCACCGATGTCACCTCACGCTGCAAGCCGGCGGCGCGGAGCAGCTCTCCGAGGTCGCGGACTCCGCGCGCTCCGACGTGAAGGAATCGCTCGACCGGCTCGCCTGTGGCGCTCGTACCCTCAAGCCGGCCCACGAACTCGCGCCGCTCGTTCATGTCGACCACCTCGATGTGGTCAAAGATAACGTCCTCGCCGAGGAGGGCCTGGAAGTCCGTCCGCCCGGCCACCACCCGGAGCTTGGGAGAGCGCCTCCCGTCCCAGGTGGAGCGGAGCTCCGGCCCGGGGTTCAGGAACACACCGCCGACGCCCCCTTCCGACGTCACCCAGCCGGCGGAGCTTCC
>JAAENP010000226.1 GCA_024224155.1 bacterium | reverse complement strand
CTGCTGCTGATCCACCCCAAAGCTGATCCGCCTGGGCAGGACTGCCGCCCAGGGCCCATCGGGACCACGCACCAATGACCGAGAAGATCGTGGTCACCGGAGCCGCAGGTTTCATCGGCAGCAATCTCGTGCGCGCTCTCAACCGCAACGGCGAGGATGCCATCATCGCCGTGGACCACCTGCTCGACGGCACCAAGTTCGTCAACCTTGCGCCCTGCCGCATTCACGACTTCGTCGATCGCGATGACTTCCTCGCGCTCCTCCGGCAGCGCGACGAGACCCTGACTTCGGTGCGGGCGGTGCTGCATCAGGGCGCCTGCAGCAATACGACGATGTGGGATGGCAAGCACATGATGCGGCTCAACTTCGAGTACTCGAAGCAGATCCTGGGCTTCTGCATGGAGCGCGGCATACCGCTCATCTATGCCTCATCGGCTGCCGTGTATGGCAAGGGCCCGCACTTCAGCGAGCAGCAACAGAACGAATCGCCACTCAATGTCTATGCCTACTCCAAGGTGCTCTTCGACCGCTGGGCTCGTTGCCGCATGCCAGCCGGCAGCCAGGTCGTGGGGCTGCGATACTTCAACGTATACGGGCCGAACGAGGCTCACAAAGGCGCGATGGCCAGTATGGTCTTCCGTCTGTACCAGCAGCTTTGCTCCGGCGACAGAGTCGAGCTGTTCGGCGAGACTGCCACCTGTGGGCCCGGGGAGCAGCGCCGCGACTTCGTACACGTCGAGGACGTCGTGGCCACCATCCTCTGGTTCTTGCAGCACGGCGACGTCTCCGGCATCTTCAATGTCGGAACCGGTCACGCCAGATCCTTCAACGAGCTGGCCGGGTTGCTGATCGACGCACACGACGGTGAGGGCAAGATAGAGTACATCTCTTTTCCAGCCTCCCTCAGACAGAGTTACCAGAGCTTCACCAAGGCTGACGTTCGGCGGCTCAGGGAAAGTGGATGCAGTGTCGACTTCCGCGATCTCGAGCAAGGCGTCGTCGACTACGTCCGATGGCTGAAGACGTTTGCCGAGACGTCGTGAGCAGCGGCCTGGCCAGCGCACGCGTAGAGAAGGGCGGCCTCAGCGCCCCTGATCTGGCACGTTTTCTCACCGAAAGCCGAGGAAAACGAGTATGGGTCATTGGTGACGTCATGCTCGACGAATACCTGCAGGGAAACGTCGACCGCGTGTCGCCGGAGGCGCCAATCCCGGTAGTTCGCGTCGATTCAGAGTACTTGCGCGTCGGCGGTGCCGGCAACGTCGCCCACGGCTGCGTCGCACTCGGCGCCGCGGCACAGCTGTGTGCCGTGGTCGGCACAGACGAGGCCGGCGAGCGTCTGATCCAGGCTCTCGAAGCGGCTGGGATCGACACTGCTGCGGTTGCCAGGGTGAGCAGCAGGCCCACGACCCGCAAGCTGCGGGTGCTGTCCGGGAATCAGCAGATCGTGCGTCTCGACTGGGAGGAACGCCACCAGGTCGATGCCGGCTGTCTGCGAAAAGCCCTCGATCCGCTCGTCGACCTCGGCCCTCCGGACCTCATCCTGCTGAGCGACTACAAAAAAGGCGTGCTGTCCCCCGCCCTGGTGCGCGAGATCCTCGATTATGCACTGCAGAACCAGGTACCACTGGTGGCCGATCCAAGACATCGGTTCTCCACCTTTAAAGGTGCCACCGCCCTGACCCCTAATCTGGCGGAGCTGCAAAACGAGCACCGGCGCTGTTTCGTCGAGATGACCGACAGCGAGCCCGAGCTCCTCGCGCGTGACCTGATCGACGGTGCCGGATCGCCAGCCCTGGTCGTCACCCGAGGTGCAGACGGTATCATCGTGGTCCAGCACGATGGCCCGGCAGAGGTGATCCCAGCGGTCCGGCGAGAGGTGTGCGACGTCACCGGTGCCGGTGACACCGTGCTTGCCGTGCTCGGAATCGCACTCGCCTGCGGCATGCGCTTGAACCAGGCAGCCCGGCTCGCCAACTTTGCGGCCGGTGTGGCAGTCACCAAGCAAGGCACCTCTGTGGTGAGCTCCAGCGAGCTGACTGCCGGCTGTGGTCTCGGCCAGGTCGCCAAGGTCTTGACCGCGGCGACGTTGCCGACCCGACTCGCATCATGGCGACGCAATGGATACCGAATCGCGTTCACGAACGGGTGCTTCGACGCGCTCCACGGCGGCCACCTGCACCTGCTTCACGAAGCCGCGGCCCTCGCAGACGTGCTTCTCGTCGGTGTCAACTGCGACGCCTCGGTGGCTCGCCTGAAGGGCTCGGGACGGCCGATCATGAGGGCCGAGGAGCGGGTCGCGCTGTTGGCTGAGCTCGAGTGCGTCGACGGCGTCGTCGTCTTCGACGAGGACGACCCCGCGCGCCTGATCGCCGAGGTCATGCCCGAGGTGCTGGTCAAGGGCGACGAGTACGCGCCCCATGAGGTTGTCGGCAGAAGGACGGTAGAGGCGGCCGGAGGCCGTCTCGTGTTGGTTCCGGTGATACCCGGGATTTCCACATCAGCCATACTCGAGAGGGTTTGTGCCGTCGACGCGGAACCGGACCAGGAGTGACCACTCCTGCAACAGGCACTCGATGACCATCACCCGCGAACAGAAACCCTTCCGACTCTTCGTCAGTACCGGCGACGTGTCCGGCGATCTCCAGGCGGCCCTCCTGGTCGACAGCCTGCAGGCGCACCTCGAGGCGCAGGGAAGGCAGCTCTCCGTTGCCGGCCTCGGCGGTGAACGTCTGGCCCAGGCCGGTGCCCAGGTATTCGAAGTACCGCCGAAGCTGAGCGTTGTTGGTTGGTGGATGGGCTTGCTGCATATTCCAGCAGGCCTGGGTCTGCTTCGGCGCGCCAAGCTCGCCTTGGCCGCGGCCGATTTCGACGCCGCAGTTCTGGTGGACTTCTCCGGTTTCAATGTGCCTCTGGCCCGCTACATCCGCCGCAACTACGACTTTCCGGTGTTCTACTACATCCCGCCGCAGGACTGGATATGGACCATCAAGGGCAACCGCCTGCTCCATCGACCTTTCGATATGCAAGAGGCCGTAGACTGGGTCTTGCCCGTCCATCCTCGAGAGGCGGAGTACT
>JAAENP010000225.1 GCA_024224155.1 bacterium | reverse complement strand
ACGAAACCGACGGTGTTTTTCTCGCCGCCGGGCCCCAGATTCGCGCCGGGGCCAAAGTCGCCGGCGCCTCGGTGCTCGCCCTCACGCCAACAGTGCTCCACTACCTGGGGTTCCCGGTCGCCAAGGACATGGACGGCAAGGTGCTTGACCGGGTCTTCCTGCCCGAGTTCATGGAGGAGAACCCGATCCGCTACGTCCCGACCTACGAGGACGAATCGGGCGAGGAAACCCCAGCGCAGATCGAGGACTACGATGCCGACGAGCAGGCCGCCAACGAGCGCGCCCTGAGAGCGCTCGGCTATCTGGGCGGATCGGAGGAAGCAGAGCCGGACTCCGAGCTGCCCGCGGGCGAGGCCGGCGAGTCCTCTCCCGAGATGCACAACAACATGGGACGGATTCATCTGCGTAACGGCGAGCCGGACAAAGCCCGCCGAGAGTTCCAGAAGGCGCTCGAGCTGGATCCTTCGAACGCCGAAGCGCTGCTCAACCTGGCCAACATCCACCGCTTCGAAGGCCGCGTGGCCGACGCCGAGCATCTGGTGCGCCGCGCTCTTCAGGTCGATCCCAACTCGACCGGCGCGCTGTCGCAGCTCGCCGAGCTGCGGCGCGATCAGAACGATCTCGCCGACGCGATTCGGCTGTTCGAAGAGGCGCTCGGGATCGACAACTCCCAGCCCTTCCTCTACATGGGCTACGGCGACGTGCTGCAACGCGCCGGCCGCTTGACCGACGCCGAGGCGGCCTTCAAGAGCGTTCTCGAGCTCGAGCCCGACTCGTTCAAGGCCCGCTACAACCTGGGCGTTACCTACGGCAACCAGGACCGAGTCGACGAAGCGATCACCATGTACAGACAGGCGCTCGAGATCGATCCCAAGCACCCGGAGGCGACACTGGCCCACAACAACCTGGGCGCGATCTTTCTCGATCGCGGAATGATCGATGAGGCCCGGACAAGTTTCGAGCAGGCGGTCGCGCTCGGTCCCGGCCACGTCGAGTCCCGCTACAACCTGGCGCTCATCTACAGCGAGAACGGTCGTATCGAAGAGGCCGTCGAGCTGCTCGAGCAGGCCGCCCGGCTCGCGCCCGATCACGAGGTCATCAACACCGGCCTCGGCATGGCCTATCTGCGCCTCGGCCGCGCCGAGGACGCCTACAAGAGCTTTCTGCTGGTTCGGCGCCTTTATCCCGCGAACTGGCGCGCCCCTCTCGGCCTGGCGGTGCTTCACGCGGGTTCGGATCAACCAGAGGTGGCGAGGAAGTTCCTGGCCGCGAGCCTGGCGAGCGGCGGCGGGGCGGCGCGTGCCGAGGCGGCCGGCTATCCGGTGTTGCAGGACCTACTTAAATAACCGGCCGCCGACACGCCGAAATGCTCCGCCCCACTTAGAAGCACTTCCTTGCCCCATCCCGGCGGGTAGGCAAGAACCAGTGGCAGTTACCCCAGCAGGCATATTCCTGACGTCAGAACCGGCGTAGCAAACTCTCCCGGTCTCAGTCAGATACGCATCGCTGCGGTCGAAGGGACGCCCGAGCGGCTCCCACACCACCCATCCAGCGCCGGTGTTGGACCCAAACCACCCCACCCGACCGGGTATGGCGCCCTTTCCAAAGAGAGTACTAATTTTGAACCTCGACAAAGGCACACCTGGGAAAACCCAGGGTCGCAAAGCCACGGGTCTTCGCCCTCCTCCCCGCATGGCTGGGAGCAGAACCGGAAGGACTGCAAGATCGCCGGGCTGCCGACGACAGCGTGTTCTTTCAAAGCTCTGGATGGGAGGCGAGCCATGAAGCGTGCGAAGAGTGTCAGCCTGATTGCGACCGGTTTGGTCGTCGGCCTGCTGCCGATTTGGACGGTGGTCGAGGGCCGTGCGTCGGCGTCCGGTGACTCGAGCCAGCGGAGCTACGCCTCGGCGCAGACCTCACGCGCCGAGCGGGCGGAAGAGCGGCGTCAGAGGGCTATCGAGCAGCGCGAGAAGGCCATGGAGGCCGAGCGCGAGCAGATTCGTCAGATGGCTGCCGGCGCCGCCCACGCGGCCGCTCCTCGACGATTTCGCGGCTCGGTCTCGGCCCTCACTCCGAGCTTCAACCCCGCCGATCGCTCACTCACGATCGACGGCGATTTCGAGCTGGGCTCCAATAGCAACGTCTCCAAGAACGGGTACCCTTGGCTCTGGAACGATGCCGCAGGGAACCAGGGAATGGGTTATAGAGCTCTGGAGTCGACCACCAGTGGCTCCTACAATACCGCCGTCGGCTACTACGCCCTCAATGGCACCACCGAGGGCACCTTCAACTCGGCACTGGGCGCCTACGCGCTCGAGTCCAACGAGGTCGGTGAGTTGAACAGCGCCTTCGGGTTCGACGCGCTCTCGAACAACACTTTCGGCAGCTACAACAGTGCGTTCGGAGGCTACGCCCTCACCCGCAACACCACGGGAAGCAACAACGTCGCGGTCGGGCACACAGCGCTCTACTATACGGACGGGGCCTCCACATCTTTATACGGCAGCTATAACACCGGGGTCGGAGTCAGCGCTCTATTCTCCAACACCATCGGCAGCTTCAACACTGCGGTGGGAAGGAATGCTCTCTTTTCCAACACTGACGCGAGCCTCCTGACCGCGGTCGGGGAATCCGCCTTGGCGAGCAATACGACTGT
>JAAENP010000224.1 GCA_024224155.1 bacterium | reverse complement strand
GACGAACGGCTTGAACAGCTCGAGCGCCATCTTCTAGGGCAGACCGCATTGATGCAGCTTCAACTCCGGGCCGACCACGATCACCGAGCGGCCGGAGTAATCGACCCGCTTGCCGAGCAGGTTTTGCCGGAACCGCCCCTGCTTGCCCTTCAAGGTGTCGGAGAGCGACTTCAGAGGCCGGTTGTTGGAGCCCTTGAGCACGCGCCCGCGGCGGCCGTTATCGAACAGCGCGTCCACCGCTTCCTGCAGCATGCGCTTCTCGTTGCGCACGATGACCTCGGGAGCGCGCAGCTCGAGCAGCTTCTTGAGCCGGTTGTTGCGGTTGATCACCCGGCGGTAGAGATCGTTGAGGTCGCTGGTAGCGAAGCGCCCGCCGTCGAGCGGCACCAGCGGCCGGAGCTCCGGCGGGATCACCGGGATGACGTCCAGGATCATCCACTCCGGACGGTGGCCGCTGCGGCGGAACGCGTCGACCACCTTCAGCCGCTTCGCCGCCTTCAGCCGGCGAATCTGGCTGGTGTCGGTCTTCATCACGATCCGCAGCTCTTCGGCCAGCTCTTCGAGGTCGACCCGCGACAGCAGCTCCTTGATCGCCTCGGCGCCCATGCGCGCCTCGAAGGCATCGGCGTCGTACTCCTCGCGCAGCTCGCGAAAGCGCTCTTCGGACAACAGCTCGCGCTCCGCGAGCTCGGTGTCGCCAGGCTCGATGACGACGTAGCTCTCGAAGTAGAGGATCCGCTCCAGGTCGCGCAGCGAGAGATCGAGCAGGTGTCCGATGCGGCTCGGCAGCCCCTTGAAGAACCAGACGTGGGACACCGGACTGGCCAGCTGGATGTGGCCCATGCGCTCGCGCCGCACCCGGGACCGGGTGACCTCGACGCCGCACTTGTCGCACACCACGCCGCGATGCTTCATGCGCTTGTACTTGCCGCACAGGCATTCCCAGTCGGTGATCGGGCCGAAGATCTTGGCGCAGAACAAGCCGTCGCGCTCGGGCTTGAACGTCCGGTAGTTGATCGTCTTCGCCTTGGTGACCTCGCCGTGACTCCACGAGCGGATCTTCGCCGGAGCCGCGATCGAGATCTTGATCG
>JAAENP010000223.1 GCA_024224155.1 bacterium | reverse complement strand
GCTTCGGCAATGCGCTCATCGTTTTGGCGGACGCCTTCGGTGGTGCGACGGGCGCACCGTTGGAGCAAATCGCTGGACTGATACTACTGACTGTATCTCGTTTGCGCCCGGGCAATGGGATGGCCGGCTTCGCCGGCGGCCACTACGCGTCGGGTAGCCGGGGCGGTCGCCCGCCCCGGCTCCCACAGAACCGTACTTGTGCTGTTCACATACGGCTCCTCGGAACGACGGGTTGTGACCCCCGCCGCTGGCCGGTTTACGACCTCTCAGGTACCCCCGAGCTGTGTTGGGGTGCGTGGGACCTCCGTCCAGATTTCCTGGAACCGCCGCAGTAGCGAGAAGAGCCCCGCATTCCTGAAGAACGCGTTGTTGAGCCCTCTATCTACTGCTGAAACGTGGCTCAATCTCCAGAGGGACTTTCGTCCTTCATAGACGTCGCCCCATGCGGACTTGGGCTTGATGCCCAAGCGGATGAGTTGTCGAGCGATGGTCCGTTTTCGTTTCCACATCTTAAGTATGCGGGCACGAAGTCGTCGCCTGATGTGAGCATCTGCGTTGCCCACCACTCTATTGATGCCTTGCGTGCAAACCCGGAAGTGCCCCATCCAACCGCGCAGGTACCTGTTGACCTTGGCGATGGCCGCATCAAGCGACCATCCCCTCGATCTGGGCACCAGCTCGACGATCCGCTCTTTGAGCCGCTTCATGCTGCGCTCCGAGAGCAGAATTTCCACTGAACCGTCTGGCATCGGGGCCATGCGGTATCCCAGGAAATGACGGGTTTCCGGGCGAGCCACGGCGCTCTTTGACGCGTTCACCTGCAAGCGCAAGCGCTTGTTGATGAATAGCACCACCGAGGCCATGACCCGTGTGCCTGCGCGTTCGCTTCGGACGTAGACGTTGCAATCATCCGCGTACCGAACAAACCGGTGGCCGCGCCGTTCGAGCTCCCAATCGAGCTCGTCGAGCACAATGTTGGACAGCAACGGAGACAAGGGCCCGCCTTGTGGCACGCCTTCATCTGTCGCCACCTTCACGCCATCCGGCATGACCACGCCGGCCTTGAGCATGCGTCCAATGAGCTTCACAAGCCGCCTGTCTTCGACCCGCTGAGCGAGCCTGGACAGCAGCCGCTGGTGATGCACACGGTCGAAGAACTTCTCCAAATCCATGTCCACCACCCAGTGACGCCCACCTTCAACATAGCCCACAGCCTGCCTGATCGCCGTCTGGCACCCTCGCCTTGGACGAAACCCGTGGCTGGCGTCGTGGAACGTCGGCTCGTAGACCGGTTCGAGCACCTGTCTGACGGCTTCTTGAACCACGCGATCAACCACGTTCGGGATGCCTAACCCGCGTAACTTCCCCCCGCTTTTCGGGATCCATACCCTACGGATTTGACCGGGTTGGTAGGTTCCGTCGAGCAGGGTTTGGCACAACGCCGCGCCGATGGTCGACCAGTGCTGCTGCACGTCCTCGACCGTCTTGCGATCCGGGCCGGGCGCCCCTCGATTCTTCACGACTTTGGCCAGCGCCTCGGGGAGGCACTGCACAACTCTCTCAATCCACGCGTGGTCCTCTGGACTCCGACTGAGCTCCGCCTTCGGCACCTTGCGCGCTGCCTTCCCGATCAGGTTCGGGCTCTTGGCGCCTTCGGCATCGCGGCCGGGCCGCGATCTTTCAGCTGTAGCGAAGGGCATCGTGAGTTGATGACCATCTCCTTTGACCGGAACCGCCTTCCCTCCACCAGGGCGCTCGAGCCCTTGGCTTGAGGCCAACTTTCGAGGGCCTTTCGGTACTATGCGGTTCTCCGACTTCTGCTGGGCCATGGGCCTTTGTCCTTTTGTCCTCGGGCTTACCAACACGCATGCTGGAGCCCAGCAGATCTCCCAGGGTAAGACGTTCAAATTTCGTGGCCATCCCGTCGCCAATACGCCTGTAGCACCGACAGAAATCGGGCTTCGTCGCTGAGAGCCGACTCACCCGCTACAGACGCCTTACGGCGCTTCACTTTCGTTCGAAACGGCCACACACCTACGGCTTCCACCAGACCTGCCCTCGCGGGAGCTCGATCGAGGCCCCGCCCCGCCTCAAGCCACCCCGGTTCTCCGGGGTCACGCCCTTGCCTCCTCGGTGTCGAGTTCCCTCTGTCAGGGCCTCGGGCTAGGATTTGTTCATCGAACTCACCTCCAATTTGAACGCCATGCCTGGCGCACTCTCGGTGTTACCGGCCACGGTCATCGAGGTTCCCAGCCCCAGAATCGGGCAGGCAGCGTGATGGAGAACGGGGCGTAGGCCATCGCGAGCGAATTCGCTGCAACGGCCATGATGGGGTAGAGCCAGCCGCGTGGAGCGGGGCACCGGCATGGTGCTGGCTGGGAATGTGGCGGAGGCGTGGTAACGACACGCCCCCGCCGTGCCTCGAAGTTGGTTGGACCATCGAGGCGGCAGGAGAATACAAGCTCGAATCCCGATCGGCCCGTGGATTCGTCAACTGCCCAGCGTGGCAGCAGTCAGGCCCGCCAGTTGCCCGGCGTGCAGCACGGTCAGCAGGCCAGCTGGTCTCCCACTGAACCTCATTGGGCATGGACTGAGAACCGTCACGATGCTGGGCGTTTACGAGCTTGGCGCCAAGCCTGGATTCGTCGACGTGACCTGCCGCAGGTACCGGTGCCGAAGCTGCAAGGCGTTGTGTTTGGTCGTGCCCGCCGGGATCGTCTCTGGGCGACGCTACCTGTGGCCCACGATCGCTTTGGCCCTCTGCGCCTGGTCAGTCGGCCAGATCCAGGCGCTGAAGATCAGGGAGAAGCTGAGCCCGTTCGCGATTCTCGGCGCCTCGGTCACGGGCTGGGCATCGCTGAAGCGCTGGGCGCGCGCATACGGCGTCGGCGACGGGACTTTGCGTGAACGCGCCGCTCGGCGAGTCCAGGCGCTGCTCGCTCAGAGTCCGCTCTCGGCCCAGCAGTACGCGATTGAGCCCCGCATCTTCGCGGCGTCGCTACAACAGGCCTGATGTCCATCAGGTTGAATCAACACGGGAAATGGAGCCCACCAGATAAGATCCCTGCCGCCGAACGGTGACTGCTGAGAGACCTCGATAGCGCCATGTCGGCGCCCATGATGGAGGTCAAGATGAAGGACGTCCTCGCTCCGCGCTCTCATGCGGAAGCCACCGCGGTGTTCCGCGCCCAACTCGTCGGCCCGCTGCTGAGCCGCGAACTGGCACGTGGAGAACTCCAAGCCGAGCTGCGCCGAATCAGTAGCCAGCGCTACCGCCCACCGGGCTCGAATGTGACCCGCTGCTACGCTGTTTCAACGCTCGAACGCTGGTACTACACGTACAGGAACAAGGGGCTGGAGGCGCTACAACCCCGTCGCCGCAACGACGCGGGCCATGCTCGAACGCTCACCGATGAACAGCGTGATCTGCTGTGCAACATCCGGCGCGTCCACCCGAGCGCGTCGGCCGAGCTGATCCTGCGAAGCCTCGTGCTCGAAGGGAGAATCGAGGCGGACGCGGTGTCAGCGACCACCGTCCGACGGTTGTTCAGATCCGAGGGTCTGCGACGGTTGTCTCGAAAGCAGCAACATGATCACTCGGCGCGGCGGCGATGGCAGGCCGAATATGCGGGGCAGCTGTGGCACGCCGACGTTTGCCACGGACCGACGCTCAAACTGGATGGCCAGCGGGTGCCACTGCGCATCCATGCGATTTTGGACGATGCGTCGCGGTACGTGGTCGCGCTGAGGGTCTGCTCGACCGAGCGCGAGGTGGAGATGCTCGAACTGATGACGCGCGCCTTGCGTCGTTGGGGCGCGCCGGCCTTGCTGTACCTCGACAACGGCTCGACGTATTCGGGCGAGATGTTGGCGACCGCATGCACTCGCCTGAAGGTCTCCTTGCTGCACGCCAAGCCGTACGATCCGCAGGCTCGGGGCAAGATGGAGCGCTTCTGGCGAACGCTGCGCCAAGGATGCCTCGACCATCTTGGCCGGGTGAATCGGCTACACGACGTGCAAGTGCGTCTGCTGGCGTGGTTGGACGGTCACTATCATCAGGCGGCCCACGCGGGGTTGTTGGGTCGAAGCCCGGGCGATGCCTGGCTTGACCGTGAACTGGCGCCCGTTACCGAGAAGGCGCTCAACGAGGCGCTGACTGCCCACGGGCGCCGGCGAGTCAGTCGTGACGGCACTTTGAGCGTGGGCGGCGTGATCTGGGAGACTGACCAAGGCTTCCTCGCCGGCAGGCAAGTGCAGGTCGAGCGCAACCTCTCGGAGCCTACGCTGCCACCCGTGATTGTGCACGAGGGCCGGTCGTACCAGCTTCGCCCGGTCGACCCGGTCGCCAACGGCAAGAAGCGCCGTCCGTTCAAGGCGAAGCCGGGCATCGACGCGGTGGAGTTCGATCCCAACAAGGTGCTGCTCGACCATGTCTTTGGCCGTTCACCGCAGGGAGTGTCGCAATGACCTGGTTCGACCACTTCCAGCTCGATCAGGCCCCATTCTCCAAAGCCATCGGCGATGCCGATCTGTGGTTGACGCAGGCCAAGAAGGAGGCGGTGACCGACATCGTTGACGCGGTCAGCGAGCGGGCCACCGGCGTGTTGCTCGTGGGAGACAGCGGACTGGGCAAGAGCTGCGTCCTTCGCGCGCTTCGGCATCGGCTTGCGGGGGCGCCCGTCCGGCTAACCTACTGCCACAACGCGACTCTTGGCCGTCGTGATTTCTATCGGCAGATCTGTCGAGCGATTGGTCTGAGCCCGAAGGCGACGGCCGCGGCGGTGTTCAATGCGGTGTCCGATTACATTCGCGAGCTCAGCTGCGAACAGTTGCATCCGGTGTTCGTGATCGATGAGGCGCACCTGCTGCACCAGGACGTGCTTGACCATCTGCACATCCTCGCGAACCACGAGTGGGATTCGAAGCCCCTGCTCACGCTGGTTCTCGCTGGTCTGCCCGACCTGTGGGATCGCATGCTGCTGCGTCGCAATCGGTCGCTCTGGACGCGGATTCACACTCGAATTCGCCTCCCCGATCCAGAGCCAGGCGAAACGGTCGAGTACG
>JAAENP010000222.1 GCA_024224155.1 bacterium | reverse complement strand
GTGCCAGCCTAATCGGCAGCGCTCGGCAGCCCCCGAAAGTGGTGCCAGGCGCGTCTAAATCCCAGAATCGCAGAACTTACGCCAACAACCGGGTAACTAATCGCCGAAGCCGTCCCCGACGTTTCATCCCGTTTTCCCGTTCTGTATGGGAAGCGAGCCTGGACGCTCTGTGTCCTCTCAGCGTGCTGCGTCGGCGTAGCGTGCCCCTCGCGGTTCTCCTCGACCGCGACCTCGGGCTGGGAGGCGGCTGTTCGGGCCGAGGGGCGAACTCAGTCGCAGAGATGCTTTTTGAAGTCTCGGGTGAGGGGATAGAGCCAGATATCTTTGACCGCGAGCTGGGCTCGATGTTTGGAATCGAGCTTTCCTCGGCCCTTGGTTTGCCCGACGTGGATCCAGTTGGCTGCTCGATAGCACGTCCCCTCAAAGCGCTCGGCCTCGACGAAGGTCTCCAGCAGGACGGGGCTGTAGCCGTAACGATTCTGCCAATCCCCGGGCATGCGTCGGGCTACCGTGGCGAGCAGCTTCGAAGCCAAGTTGAGACAGGTGATCCATGGCAAGATCAGGAAGCGCGCATTGTTGACGATCCTGTGCAGACGTTGCTGGCGCTGTTCGGGGCTCCAGCCGATGAAGCGATCACGGGGGGCGGTCTTCCAGGCCGCCGCGCCAAAACCCAGCAGCGCCACCACCTGGCCCTGAGCATGGGCCAGATAGCGCATCTGCGCGCCGGGCAGGGGCTGATAGCCGAGGTAGTGGTAGCGCTGGATATATTCGTTCCACAGGTGAGACTCGCGCCGACTGGCCACGATGTCCAGACGCAGGTCGGTGAGTTGATCCACCGACTGGACAAGCGGCAGACCGGGGTCGGTGGCCGGGCTGCTTCGGGTGTAGGGGCGGCCGTTGCCATTGCGCGTGCGAGCAGGTGGTAGAACGATCAAGCCGTTCTTGTGCATCCGCAGCATGGCCACGCGGCAGCTCATATCTTTGAGCCCGCCATCGGCCTTGTACCAACCCAGGCGCTCACAGACCACGCGCGAGAGTTGCGCTCGATTCCTTGGCGGTTTTTCGGCGATGAGTTGCCGGATCAGTTCCAGCTCCTCGGCAGTGAATTCGCGGCCACAGTAGCGCATGCTGTTTCACGAAGAGTCGATCACGGGTGGCTTGGCCCACGCCGCGCGCTCTTTGTCCGAGAGGTTCCAAGGCAAGAATCGCGAGGCGTCGGCCGGCGCCTGACCTCCCGCCTCGGCGCAGGCTTGGAGGTAAGCCGTCAACCACGTTCTTGGATTGATGTCGTTGAGCTGAAGCGTAGCAAAGAGGGAGAAAAGCATCGCCGCCAGCTGGCCCGCCCACAGAGCATAAGAGCCGTAGAACTGTTTGCGGCCACACACCGGTTTTCGATGCGTCCGCTCGGCCAGGTTGTTGTCCATCGGGACCTCGGTGTGCCGACCCTGGTTGATATGGACAAATCGTCCCTGTTTGTCCTGCGGATTTGAAGAGGACTGGTTAGAAAAGAAGATAGTCCTGGATCGTCGCGAGTTCGTTATTGCTGAGGTCATCAGGATCCAGCCCTTCGGGTAGGTCGACGACGGCGGTTCTGGGGAGCCGCTGGCGGATGTCTTGGGCAGCGTTTCTGCCGGCTTTGTCGCCGTCCATGAGGAGGACGAGTTTCGGTAGCTCCAGGAGCAGCGCCTGCTGTCGGGGAGACATGTGGGTACCGAGCAGGGCGACAGCAGGAATGTCGAGCTGTGCCAGGCGCAGCACCCCCCAAGGGCATTCGACGATTACCGCGCCCCGGCGCAAGAGCTGAGCGGCGTGGTGGTAGCCGTAGAGCAGTTGGTTGCGGGGCATCCCGGTCGGAAACCTCCACTTGCCGTAAGTGCTGACCTGCTGGGGGTTGAGGCGTCGACCGGCGTAGCCCAGGGGAGTGCCGTGAGGATCGAAGAGACGCACCGCGACACATCCTGCGAGCATTCCGCGGCCGTAGAAGGCGCCGACTTCGAAACGCTCGGCGATGTGCGGCCGGATGCCTTTGTGCTGGAGAAAGGGCGCCGTGGGATCCAGAGGCAGTCGTCGAGTGAAAGGCCGAAACGGGCGAGCTGGCCGCGGCTGCGTGAGATGGTCGGCGTCGGTCGTCGGTGCGCCGGCGAGTGTGGCGAGATAGGCGGCCGCGTCGCTGTAGCTACCGCCTTTCAGGCGCCGGGCCAGCTCGACGATGTCGCCACCGGCGTTGCAGCCGGTAAAGCAGCGCCAGATCTTTTTGCTCGCGTGGACGACGAAGGCGTTGGGGTTGTCGCCTCGGTGGATGGGGCAAGGTCCGACGAGCTGAGCACCTCGCCGCCTGAGCCGGCCGAGCCAGCCGTTGTCGCCGAGCACCTGTTCGATGGCGACGGTGCGTTTGAGGCGCCGAAAGTCGAGGTGAGGTGGGATCATGGCCCAGCGTCCTGCGTTCCGTTCCCTTGCCCTCCTATAGGGGGAAACGGGAACGCCTGCTGGTTGGGCGCAGCGTCGGCGCCGCAAGATTCTTCGGTGTGCTCCGCCGGCCGGGCGCCATTGACGTTCTCCGCCGCCAGCCAGCCGCTGGCGGTGCGTTGAATCGTGCCCTGGTCCTGGAGCCAGGTGAGGGCCTTGCCGAGGCGTTGGTTTCGGATTCGCAGCTCCTGGCGCAGGCTGGTCCGGGTCATGGGCCCGCGCAGGCGCAGGAGCTCACAGACGGCCTCGGTCAGCTCTTCACCACCTCCGGAGGTGGTGCTTTCGACGATCTCCAGATGCGGCGTGTGGCCTGAGACGAGGCACAGCTCGATGGGCTGCGGGCTGGGGGCTGCTCGGTGCTCGACGGTAAGCAGAAGCTGCTGGCGGTGGCGTCTGAGGTAGAGGTTGCTGTCGCCAAAGGCGTGGAGGTCTGAGCTGCCGCGCAGGGCCTGTCCGGGCTGGTTCACGGAACCGTTCTTTCGCGCATGGTGCACCAAGACGACGGCGGTTTGAAACTCGCGCTGGAGCGACCTGAGGAAACCGAGCAACGCGGAGACCTCGCTGGCAGAGTTCTCATCGATGCGGTGCAGCCGCACCAGCGGGTCGAGCAGAAGCATGCTGGGTCGGATCTGAGCGACGGTTTCTCGCAGGCGGCGCTGGTGGGAGACGAGGTCGAGCCTCAGGCTGCTCTCGGTGATGACGAAGAGGTCGAGCGTCTCCAGAGCCACGGCGTGGTGGCGCGCCAGCGCATCGAAACGGCTCCGCACCACCGAGGCCGCGTCCTCGGCCATGTAGAGCAACACCTTTCCCTGGCTGCGGGTCGCGTAGGCGCCCAGGCACGGCGTCTTTGAAGCGACGCTGAGCGCCATCTCCAGGCCCAGCCAGCTCTTGTAGCACTTCGGAGGCCCACCGATCAAACCGACGCCGGCGGCGGCCCACAGTCCACAGATCAACCACTGCTGCTCAGCCTCCTGGGCACTGAGCTCGGCCGCGCGTTGTACCGCCAGGGGCTGGGTGCTCATTCCAGCGTCTCCTCGTCGAGCACGGTCTCGAGCACGGCGTCGTCGATAAAGTTTTTCTGCTGCTCGTGGGCCACGATCAGGGCCTCGCGCATCAGGCGGGCGGCTTGTCGGGGCACCCCTCGGCTGATCCGGAAGAGCAATTCTGCGGCGCTATCAGAGACGATGTTGGAGGTCGCACCGGCGGCCTTGAGGCCGTGGGCGAGAAAAGCGGTGAACGCCTCGCGTGTGGACAGCGGCTGGAGATGGAGGCGGGCGACGATGCGCGAGGCCAACGCCGCGTGGCGCTTCATCCTCAGCACCGAGAGCAG
>JAAENP010000221.1 GCA_024224155.1 bacterium | reverse complement strand
GGCGCAACTAGGGCGTAAGTAGGATCCACCAACCTTTAAGGAGAGCGGAAGATGTCCAATTCCATTGCCGAGTCCCTGATCGCAGACATGAAGCAGGAGGGCAAGTACTCGCGCGCCATCCTCGGGGCCGTGCCCGCCGATAAGTACGACTGGCAGCCGCACGAGAAGTCGATGTCGCTGGGCATGCTGGCGAGTCACATCGCCGAGACGCCGACCTGGCTGGGCTCGATGATGGAAGACGTTTTCGACTTCGGCGCGGGGATGAAGGACTACAAACCGTTCGCCGCCGCCGATCAGGAGGAGTTGCTTGCGGCTTTCGACGAGAACCTGGCGGGGGCGATCGCGCTGCTCGAGGACAAAGACGACGAGTTCATGACCCGTGTCTGGAAGGGTGTAAAGGGTGACAAGGAGCTCATGGCGGGTCCGCGCGGCGCCGTCGCGCGCTCGATCCTGGTGCAGCACGCGGCGCACCATCGCGGGCAGCTGACCGTCTACCTGCGGATGCTCGACGTGCCGGTACCGCCCACCTACGGGCCGACCGCCGACTTCCCGAGCGAAGACTGGTCGTAGTCCTCCTCTTTCCGGATTGGGATGGCCCTGCGGTCAGCGCCGAGTACCGGCGAGCGTTTGGCTGATGCGTGCTTCGAACGGACCGTAGGCGTCACCACGAGGATCGCCAGCTAGGCGCCTTAAGCTCGGCGCAGGGTTGGGCTACTTCTTGGCTTCCTCTTCTCGAGGCGTGGGGTCGCAGAAGTCCGATGACATCCGCTCCATCATGGAGGCACACGAGCGAAACCAGTCCGCGCCGTTGTCCCGAGCGGATTCGCCGTTCGAGGCGCCCATTGCGGTCTCGCCGAAGTCTCTGAACATGCGCTCAACCATCGGGCCGCAGCAGCCGGGCATGCTCCTGCCCGTTCGGCTGTCGTGGGCTTCGGGGTTCTCGGTTCTTTTCTCTTCATCGTGCATGGTGTCTCTCCTTTCGTTCAGTCTTTGCAGCCGAAGCTCATCGACCGCCTACTGTTCCGACGAAATGAAGGGGCTCAGGGATACAGGGGGCGAGCGGAGCCGGAGGTCGCGCCCAGGGGTCCTAGGCTCGCACAAGAGACCGCCAGGTGCCACTTCGCGGCATTCTTCAAGGCCAAGAACCCGCATTGAGGCGGTTGCCTCTACACGGCGGCGAAGAAGTCCAGTTCGCAGCTCATCGCGTAGCGGTAGGCGCTACGTATCGCCGGCGTGTCCTCGCCTATTTCGTCCAGCAGCGTCCCGAGCTCGGCGGCCAGGGCCTCGAACTCGTCGCTCGAGTAGGTCGCGATCCACTCCCGGTAGGGATTGTCGGGCGCGGCGGGGCCGAGGCTCTGGCCGAGGAAGGCGTAGAGCCGCATGCAGGGGGTCATGGCCGAGACGACCTCGGCCGCCCCGGAGGTCCAGGCCGTGCGCTCGAGGAAGTCGGTATAGGCCGTGGTCGCGGGATGGGGCCGGACCCGCTCCAGGTCGATGCCCAGGCTCTTAGCGTAGCTCGCGTGCAGCTCGAGCTCCTCTAGAGCTCCTCCGATCAGCCGGTGGAATACCGTGACCTGGTCAGGGTTGTTGGCGCATCTGGCAGCCGCCACGCAGTAGGCGCGGAGGAATGAGCGCAGGAAGAAGGCGTCTTGCGCCACGTAGCGCTTGAAGACGTCGGGAGCAAGGCTGCCGTCGGCGAGCCCGCGGACAAAGGGATGCTCGAGACAAGCGCAAGCCAGATCCAGGTTCGACTCCCAAAGCACCCGGTGGAGCGCGGCCTTCCCTGCCATTTCCCCTTAGCTCACGCTTGCCAGGTCATTCGCCAGAATTCCCGTTCGTGACGCATCACCTCGTTGAACGCCGCCTGCTGGCCGGGATGCGAAACTTCGTCGACAATTCGCATCAGCTCTCCCACGTAGGCCTCGAACTCCGGGCTCGTCCAGCGCTCGATGAACTCGGCGTAGGGTCCTTCGGCCGCCAACCGGCCCCAGGCAACCGTGTACGCTACCTCCACGCCGTAGAAGATCGCCAGCAGCACTTCTACCGGCTGCGAGTAGGCCTCGGCGACCAGGAAGTCCACGTAGCGCCGGCAGGTCGGATGCGCTTCGCTCTCGAGCTCCAGGTCGCGATCTCGAGCATGCTCCTCGAACCAGGCCAGCTCTGCATCGAGGGCAGCAAGACCGCCGATCAGGACGCTCTGCATTGGCCTCGGGGTCTGCGCCGCCGTCAACGCCGCGAAGCGGGTGAAGCCCTTGACGAACAGGTAGTCCTGCACCAGCCAGCGGTGGAAGGCCTCTTGCGGAAGGGTGCCGTCTCCTACCGCATCCAGGAACCTCGCCGTCGTGCCGGCCTGCCAGAGCTCACCGGCGCCAACGGCCAGACGGGATCGATCGAAATCTCTCATGGCGCCATGCCCAAGTGCTCTCAGGTGTAGCTTACCTCCGGACCCGACGCATCGACGACCCGCGTTGCTGGGCCTCTCGCAACAACTTCCCGAGGGCGTGAAGCAGGGATTGGCCGTCTCCGCGAGGCTACCTGACGATCAGCACCGAACAGAGCGCTCGATGCGCAACGGCGCTGGAGACGCTTCCCAGATAGAGCTCATTTGCGGCGGAACGGCTTCGGGTTCCCACCACGATGAGCTCGGCTCCCATGGTGGTGGCAAACTGAACGATCTGCTCGGCCGGATTCCCCACGAGAACCACCTCGTGAAGCTGGCTCTCCGCCTCGGCCAAGGCCCCGAGCGTCTTCTCCAGGATGGGCTTTGCCACCCTCTTGACGCGATCGTCGCCGGCGCTGGTGGGAAGAGAGAGCACATCGGCATAGATTTCGGGGTCCGAGGGTAGGGGGAACACATGGACGACGAAGATCTCGTCCTCCGATCCCGGGCACGGGTTTTCCAGAAGAAAGCGAGCGGCCTTCATACTGGCCTCGGAGCCGTCTGTCGCGAGAACATAGCGCATCAGAACCTCCTCCAGTCTAGCTTCTCACGGTGGCTACTCGTGCCGAAGAGTCCGCACGGTGGCCTCGTTGATGAAGAGAGTCTCGCCGATGCGCTCGTTGGTCAGTCCCCGCGCGATGAGTCGAAGCACTTCGAGCTCGCGCTCCGAGTATGCCGCGAGTTAACCTACGCAGAGAGTGGAGAGCATCATCTACAAGCCGATCGGCGTCATCCGCAGTCCTTTCCTGGAGCCACGCAACGTCCCCGTGCAACCCGCGGCCGCCAGGGGGATCGAGGGGTCGGTGGAAATCCTGCCGGAGTTCAGGGAGGGACTGGCGGACCTCGAGGGTTTCTCCCATATCGTGCTGGTCTATCACTTCCACATGACGCGTGGTTTCTCGCTTCTCGTCAAGCCCTTCCTCGATGACGAGTTGCGTGGCGTGTTTGCCACCCGTGCTCCTCGCCGGCCGAACCCGATTGGGCTATCGGTGGTCCGACTCGTGGCAATCGACGCTACGACCGTGCATGTGCGTGATGTGGACATCGTCGATCGGACGCCGCTTCTCGATGTAAAACCGCACGTCCCGGAAATCGAGCCGGGCGGTCCCCATGCGCTTGGTTGGCTCTCCGACAGGGTTGGGAAGCTCGCTGCAGCCAGATCCGACGATCGCTTTGAAAATTGAGTCCTCGTGGAGACCTACCTGGACAAGCTGGTTCTGACCCAGCCCCTGCGCGATCCGGCCATCCGCCAGGCGATCGGGGCGCTCGGGCTGCCAGAGGGGAGCCGCGGGCTGGATGCAGGATGCGGGATCGGCAGCCACACTCTGCTCCTGGCCGAAGTGGTGGGAACCGGCGGACATGTCACCGGTCTCGATCTGTCGGCCGAACTGGTCGCTTACGCCCAGAGTCTGGCCGAGCAGGCAGACCTTTCAAAGGAGGTCTCTTTCCGGCGCGGAAGTGTGAACGAGCTTCCCTTCGGTGACAATACTTTCGACTGGGCGTGGAGCGTGGACTGTGTCGGCCATCCCCCGGTTGGAGAGCCACTGGCCGCGCTGCGAGAACTTGCTCGGGTAGTGAGGCCGGGCGGCCAGGTGGCAATCCTCGGGTACTCGGCCCAGATGCTACTCCCAGGCCACCCACGCCTCGAGGCGCGGCTGAACGCCACGGCCTCGGCGATGAACCTACCCGCCAAGGGAAGGAAACCGGAGTCACACTTCCTGCGCGCACTGGGCTGGTTCCGTCAGGCGGGTCTCGTCGAGCCGAAGGTCCGCACTGTGGTCGGTACTGTCTATGCCCCGCTCGAAGACGGGATTCGTCGTGCCCTGAGGTCCCTGTTCGGCATGCTTTGGGGGGAGATGCAGGCCAAGATGGCCAAAGCGGACCGGGAGGAGTACCTTCGCCTCGCCGACCCGGAGTCACCGGACTTCATCTTGGATTCTCCGGACTACTATGCCTTCTTCACCTACTCGGTGTTCGAAGGCCGGGTCGGACCCAATCCCTGAAGCTCCCGATGCTCAGGAGCGGGTGCGAGGATCGCCGAGCAGCTCGAGGTCAAGCAGATCCTTCTTGCGCCCAATCGCCGATTTGTTACAGCGCAACGTCTCGAGGCCTAGGAATGAGATTCTCATTTCGTCGATCTCGACCTCTATCCGCGACGCCCACGCTTCTTCGAACTCGACGCCGGTTATCGCAGTCAGGAGATCGATGCGGCGCGGCGGCTGCCCGATCTGATAGACGTTTCCGGGGACCTCGAAGTCAGCCTGCGTTACTCCGTGGGAGTCGATGGGTGCTCCGAATGCTTGCAGTGCGGCGAATACACGTTCGGCGTTCTCCTTGGTCGGACGCACGACCAGATCCAAGTCGCCGGTTGCTCGCGGCACTCCGTGTACCGCCATGGCATGGGCGCCGACGACAATGAACTCCGCGCCGCAATCGACCAGAGCGTGCAGGATATCGAGGAAGTCTTCGTTGAACCCGGAGGCGGCGGTCATTCCGAGGACCGCACGAGCCTGCCGGGCGTCTTGTGGCGTGGATACTCTGGGAACGGTCGACCCGAAAGTGACCACGCCTGCTGAGCGAGCTCCCACATCATGGCCAGTCGGTCGCCGGCGGTGGTTGAGCTCCGCAGATTCTCGCTCGGCTCACGTCCTAGAGAATAGCTGCGAATCGGCCAGCTTGCGCGGGCTCTTGAGCGTTTCAGGCGGTTCTCCAGGGTCATTCTCAACGCTATTTTACCTCGGCTTGCCCCTAACAAGTTGGGGACACCGATCTCGAGCCGCGACCTTGCCCGATCGGGCGGCCTCGCGGAGGGTGACAGGGGCTCAAGCCCCGGGCTCCAGATCCCAGAGCACACCTCGCGGCCCGGCGTTGACCACGGGTGTGACGCCTATTTTCGCGTGCTGTCCGGCGCAGGAATGGATATGCCCGCAGACCACCAGGGCCGGACGCGATGTCAGGATGACGTCTCGTACGGCAAGGCTTCCAAGACTGGTGCCCATGGAGTCACGATCGACCGCTCCTTTGGGCGGTGAGTGGGAGACGAGGATGGCCTCCGCGGGACAATCCGCGAGGAGTTTGGCGGCCTCTTCTTCGGTGAAGTCGTAGCTCCAGGACCCGAAGGGCGTCACTGGAACGCCTCCGCCGAGGCCGAAGAAGCTCCGGCCGGCAACCTGGGTGGCCGTGCTGTGAAGAACATGGGCGTCCGGCCACGAGGCGCAGGCCTCGCTGAGCTCGGCGAAGGTCTCGCTGTTGCCGGGAACGAGTATGGTCGGACAGGTCATCTTGGCCAGAACGGCGACGATTTCGTGCAGACCCTGATGAACGGTCGCCAGGTCGCCCGCCGCGACGGCGACTTCCGCTCCGGCGGAGAGTCGTACGAGGCGCTCGGCGGCGCCGAGATCGCGGTGCAGATCGCTGAACAGGAGTAGCTTCATGTCCCCGAGTCTAAAGGCAGGGATCGTGCGGCGTTGACCTGGCAGACGACCAAGGACGCTGAAGCTCAGTCGCGGCTGAAGATCCGCGCCAGTTGGTCCGGCGTGTGAGAAGCGGCGACGCGCTGCATCTCCTCGATGCTCGACGGGCGCTCGACGCTCTGGGGGGCCTGACGCTCGTCCTGCTCGGCGTCGATGGCTGTCGCCCAGGCCACCATGCCCTGGAGCAAGCGATCGCGGGTCATCTGCCCCACGTACCGCTCGTCCTCGATCACCGGCAGGCACGCGAAGTTACACTCCAGAAAGGCGCGCACGGCCGTGAGCAGATCCATGTCCGGGGCCAGCCGGACCCTGAGTGGAGACATGTGATCGCCGACGGTACCTCCGGCGACACGGTCGTAGGTCCAGTGCGCGATCGTTCGCAGGGCGTCTTTTTCAGTCAATAACCCGACGACCCGCCCTTGGCTATCGACAACGGGAGCTGCGGCAGTCGATTCCTTGGCGAGCCAGTTCACGGCCTGGCGCATGGAATCGCCTTCGCCGAAGGTCTCCGTCGGGCCTTCCATCCATTCGCGGACTCTTGGGATCTCCACGGTCGATGCCTCCTTCTCCAGCGAAACAATACCATCGAGATTCTCCGGACGGCGTCACGGCCGGCGCGGCCGGGGACGATTGCCGCAATCGCCACGGTCGCGAACAGGAGACAAGCGCGTAAGGAATTGTTAGCGTCCGGCTGCGGGCGCCACTCGCGGTCGATCAGAAAGGACAGGCATGAGCGTACACACCATCCGGAAGGGCCTCGCGCTGCCGATCTCGGGGGCGCCGGAGCAGCGGATCGAGCGGGCGCCGGCGGTGGCGCAGGTGGGCGTCCTGGCGGGCGATTATCCGTTCATGAAGCCGAGCATGCGGGTCAAGGTGGGTGACGAAGTCCGCCGCGGCCAGGTCCTCTTCGAGGATCGGAAGACGAACGGCGTCAGGTTCACCTCGCCGGGTGCGGGGAAGGTTACGGTGATCCATCGCGGGCCGCGCAGAGCTCTGATCTCGGTTGTCGTGCAGTTGTCGCGTGGCGAAGCTGCAGGAGGTGACGAGGCCGACCAGATCTCGTTTTCGAGCTATTCGGGCGACGACGTGAGCAAGCTCGATGGCGAACAGGTGCGAGCTTTGCTCGCCGAGTCCGGGCTCTGGACGGCTCTACGCACTCGCCCGTTCTCGAAAGTACCGTCACCCTCCGAGAGCTGTCATTCGATCTTCGTCACCGCCATCGACACCAACCCGCTGTGCGCGGATCCTGAGGTCGTTCTCGAAGGGCGCGAGCGGGACTTCCGAACCGGACTGGCGGCATTGTCGAAGCTGACCGAGGGAGCGGTGTGGCTGTGCCGCGGCACGGGCTCGAAGCTCGGTGACGGCGGTGTGCCCCGGGTAGAGGTCGAGGAGTTCAGCGGTCATCATCCGGCGGGCCTGGCCGGCACCCACATCCACCTGTTGGATCCGGTCTCCAGGGGAAAGACGGTCTGGCACGTCGGGTATCAGGACGTCGCCGCCATCGGCCATCTCTTCTCGACGGGCAGGCTCGATCTTGGCAGGGTCGTGGCGCTCGGCGGCCCCGCGGTGCGCTCGCCCCGCTTGCTGCGCACGCGACTGGGAGCGGCTGTGGGCCCGCTGGTCGAGGGCGAGTTGACCGACGGAGAGGTCCGGGTCGTTTCGGGCTCGGTCTTGAACGGCCGCAGCACGGCCGAGGAGGGGACTGGGTTCCTTGGCCGCTACCACCAACAGATCTCGTGTCTGCCCGAGGGACGCGAGCGGCGCTTCATCGGCTGGCTGATGCCCGGCTTCAAGCTCTTCTCGACGATTCCGGCCTATACCGGCAGCCTCCGAGGTCGCTCCCACCGCTTCGATATGAACACTTCGACCCATGGTGGGCACCGGGCCATGGTGCCGATCGGGATGTTCGAGCCGGTGATGCCGCTCGACATCATGCCCACCTTCCTCTTGCGATCGCTGCTGGTCGACGATCTCGAGCAGGCGGAAGCCCTCGGCTGTCTCGAGCTTGATGAGGAAGACCTGGCCTTGTGCACGTTCGTCAGCCCGGGCAAGGAAGACTACGGTCCCGCCCTGCGACGCAACCTCACCGAGATCTGGAAGGAAGGCTGATGCGACCGCTGCTCAAGTTTTTCAAGTCGCAAGAGCGGCACTTCGCCAAGGGCGGCAAGCTCGAGCGTCTTTATCCGCTCTTCGAGGCGATGGAGACGCTGGCCTTCACGCCCGCCAGCGTGACCAAGGGCAGTGTCCACGTCCGCGACGCGCTCGATCTCAAGCGGATGATGATCGTCGTCGTCGCAGCACTCCTGCCGACCGTGGTGATGGCCATGTACAACACCGGTTTGCAGACCCATCGCGCCATTGCTTCGGGCGCCGAGCCGCTCGCCAGATGGCAGACGGGCGTGTTCGAGGCATTGGGCTTCGACTACACGATGGATTTTCTGGCCTGCTTCGTCCACGGGGCGCTCTACTTCCTGCCGGTCTTCGTCGTCGGTTTCGCCGTCGGCGGCGGCATCGAAGTCCTCTCGGCGATCATTCGCCGCCACGAGATCAACGAGGGCTTCTTCGTCACCGGCTTTCTTCTGCCGTTGACCCTGCCGCCGACGATCCCGTTGTGGCAGGTTGCGACCGGGGTCGCCTTCGGAGTCCTGATCGGTAAGGAGGTGTTCGGCGGCACCGGGATGAATGTGCTCAATCCGGCGCTGACGGCGCGCGCGTTCCTGTTCTTCGCCTATCCTGCGGAGATCTCCGGCGACGCGCCCTGGATCGCGGCGAAGTTCATCGGCGTCGACGGTTTCTCCGGGGCGACGGCCCTGTCGCGCGCGGCGAGCGAGGGCGTGGGAGCGCTCGGTGAATTCGCCTCGGGCGCCTGGATGGACGCCTTCCTGGGAGTGATCCCGGGCTCGATGGGGGAGACCTCCGCCGCCCTCTGTCTCTTCGGTGCGCTGGTCCTCATCCTGACCAGGGTGGGCTCCTGGCGAACGATGCTGGGCGTCGTGGCGGGCTCGTTGGCTCTGGCCACTCTGCTCAACGCCATCGGCTCGGACACCAATCCGATGTTCTCCGTTCCGTTCTACTGGCACGTCGTCATCGGCGGCTGGGCATTCGGAACCGTCTTCATGGCCACGGACCCGGTATCTTCGGCGTTTACCGAGGCCGGCAGGTTCATCTACGGCCTGGGGATCGGCGCCATGGTGATTCTCGTGCGAGTCGTCAATCCGGCCTATCCGGAGGGCATGATGATGGCGATTCTGTTCATGAACATGTTCGCTCCGCTGATCGATCACTTCTTCGTCAAGGCGAACATCAAACGGAGGGTGGCCCGCAATGCAGCAGGCTAGCAACAGATACATCATCCTGTTCGCCGCAGCGGTTTGTCTGGTCTGCTCGGTGTTCGTCGCATTTGCGGCGGTGACGCTCAAGGAGCGGCAGGACGCCAACGCGGTGCTCGACCGGCAGAAGAAAGTGCTGATCGTGGCCGGTCTGCTCGAGGAGAAGGCCAAGGTGTCGGCCGGCGAGGTTCAGACTCTGTTCGACGAGTCAATCGTGCCCAGAGTCGTGGACCTCGCGTCCGGGGCCTATGATGACTCGATCGACGCCACGACCTTCGATCAGCAGCGCTCCCTCAAGGATCCGGCGATGAGCAAGGCGGCGCCGGAGAACAGGGCGGGACTGACCCGGGTGCCGCTCCGTGCCCAGGTGTATCACGTGGTCAGCGACGAGCGGATCGAGCAGATCATTCTGCCCATCGAAGGCAAGGGCCTGTGGTCGACGCTCTACGGGTTCCTGGCACTGGCGCCGGACACTACGTCGATCACGGGGATCACGTTCTACCAGCACGGGGAGACGCCGGGGCTGGGAGGTGAGGTGGACAATGCGAGCTGGAAGGCCCGGTGGCCCGGCCGGCAGGCCTTCGACGAGAACTGGCAGCCGGCCATCGAGGTCATCAAGGGACTCGCCGGACCACCGGCCGAGGATCCGTACTCGGTTGACGGGCTCTCCGGCGCAACGCTCACCTGTCGTGGCGTCAACGAGCTTCTGCACTACTGGTTGAGTGAGCAGGGCTTCGGTCCCTATCTCGAGCGGTTCCGCTCGCCGGGGAGCACGGCATGACCGGCAACCAGAAACAGGCGCTGATCGATCCTCTGTTCAACGACAATCCGATCGCGGTGCAGGTCCTGGGGATCTGCTCGGCGCTGGCGGTGACCACGAAGATGGAGACGTCGGTGGTGATGTCGTTGGCGGTCATCGCGGTGCTGACGCTGTCGAATCTGTCGGTGTCCCTGATTCGCAACATGATCCCGCCGTCGATCCGGATCATCGTCCAGCTGACGATCATCGCCTCACTGGTGATGATCACCGACCAGATTTTGCGCGCCTATCTTTATGACATCTCCAAGCAGCTGTCGGTCTTCGTCGGGCTGATCATCACCAACTGCATCATCATGGGCCGGGCCGAGGCGTTCGCGATGCAGAACAAGCCGTCCGACAGCATCCTCGACGGTCTCGGTAACGGCTTTGGATACAGCATTGTCCTGCTGGCGGTCGGTTTCTTTCGCGAGCTGATCGGTGCGGGCAAGCTCTTCGGTCAGCAGGTACTGCCGCTGGCTTCGGAGGGTGGCTGGTACCAGCCCAACGGGCTCTTCGCCCTGGCGCCCGGGGCCTTCTTTCTAATCGGGGTGTTCATCTGGCTGTTGCGCACCTTCAAGCCGCAACTGGTGACGGAGGACTAGGCCATGCTCGAGCACTATCTCGACCTCGCAGTCAAGGCGATCTTCATCGAGAACATGGCCCTGGCCTTCTTCCTGGGCATGTGCTCATTCCTGGCGGTGTCGAAGAAAGTGGAAACCGCCCTGGGCCTCGGCGCCGCTGTGACCTTCGTCCTCGCGGTGACGACCCCGCTCAACAACCTGATCTACACCTACGTGCTCAAAGAGGGAGCGATGGGCTGGCTGGGCGAGAGCTTCGCATCGGTGGACCTTGGCTTCCTGCGCTTCCTGGCGTTCATCGGTTCGATAGCCGCCTCGGTGCAGATCGTCGAGATGGCGCTCGACCGCTACGTGCCGAAGCTCTACGTCGCGCTCGGCGTCTTCTTGCCGCTGATTGCCGTCAATTGCGCCATCCTGGGCGGCTCACTCTTCATGGTCGAGCGCGACTACAGCCTGGGTGAGAGTGCCGTGTTCGGCTTCGGCTCAGGCTTCGGTTTCTGGCTCGCCATCGTGGCGCTGGCGGCGATCCGCGAGAAGATGCACTACTCGAATGTTCCGCCGGCCCTTAGAGGGCTGGGCATCACCTTCATTGTCACCGGGCTGATGGCCATCGCCTTCATGGCTTTCGCCGGAATCCAGTTGTAACGGAGTCGAGAGATGCCCACCGTCGTACTCGCAGTCGCGGTCTTCGTGCTGATGATCCTCGCCCAGGTGCTGGTGCTCCTGTTCGCCAAGGCGAAGCTCGTGGCCAGCGGCGACGTCACCATCACCATCAACGACGATCCGGACAAGGCCCTGGTGACCCCGGCCGGGAGCACCCTGCTCAACACCCTGTCCGCCAACGGCATCTTCATTCCCTCGGCCTGCGGCGGCAAGGGGACGTGCGGCGTGTGCAAGGTCGATGTACATGATGGCGGAGGCGCCTTGCTGCCGACCGAGACTTCTCACATCGGCCGCGGCGAGGCGCGTCGTGGCTGCCGCCTGTCGTGCCAGGTCAAGGTCAAGCAGGACATGAAGATCGAGCTCGAGCCGGAGATCTTCAGCATCCGCAAATGGAAGTGCCGGGTGCGTTCGAATCACAACGTGGCGACCTTCATCAAGGAGCGGGTGCTGGAGCTTCGCGAGGGCGAGGCGGTGCCGTTTCGCGCGGGGGGCTACCTCCAGATCGAGTGCCCGCCGCACGAGGTGAAATACCAGGACTTCGACGTCGAGGCGGAGTACCGGGAAGACTGGGACAAGTTCAATCTGTGGCGCTATGTCTCGAAAGTGCCCGAGAGCGTGTCGAGGGCCTACTCGATGGCCAACTATCCGGAGGAGAGAGACATCATCATGCTCAACGTCCGGATTGCGTCGCCGCCGCCGAACCGGCCGGACGCCCCTCCGGGGATCATGTCGTCCTATATCTTCAACCTGAAACCGGGAGACGAGATCACGATCTCCGGGCCGTACGGCGAGTTCTTCGCCCGCGAGACCGACAAGGAAATGGTGTTCATCGGTGGCGGCGCCGGCATGGCGCCGATGCGGTCCCACGTCTTCGATCAGTTCAGGCGTTTGGCGACGACGCGCAAGGTCTCATTCTGGTACGGCGCTCGAAGTTTACGGGAAGCTTTCTATCAGGAGGATTTCGATTCCATCCAGGCGGAGTTCCCCAACTTCGAGTGGCATCTGGCGCTCTCCGATCCCTTGCCCGAAGACGGCTGGGGGGGCTATACCGGCTTCATCCATCAGGTCGTTCTCGACAACTTCCTTGCCGATCACGAGGCACCCGAAGAGGTCGAGTACTACATGTGCGGGCCGCCGATGATGAACCAGGCGTGCATCAGCATGCTGCTCGATCTCGGTGTGGAGTCCGAGAACATTATGCTGGACGACTTCGGAGGCTGATCTAGTCGGGAAATGCATCGATCTGCGGCGTTGCGCTTCCCGTGGCCTCCTCGGCGTACTTCGAGTACGCCTGCGTCGGCCTCGGTCGCGCGCCTTGCATCTCGACGCATTTGCGGACTAGCTCCTCACTCGAGGGAGAGCTGCGAGGTAAGAACAAAGTGAGCGGGCTCGACGCGCGGGATGGGGGGTACGCGCCGATTGTGCGGCGGATGATCGTGCCCGCGATTTTCGTCGGTGCGCTATTTGCCGTCTATCTTTGGCGCTCTCCCGGTGGCGAGCCGAGTCGGGAGGTCGCGGTCCTCTCCGGCCAGGCCCTGGGGACCACATACGCCGTCAAGGTCGTGGCCGAGGGCGGACTTGCTGTCGGCCAGAGCGAGTCGCTCGAGCTCGAGATCGAAGAGACCCTGGCCGCGATCGATGCCTCGATGTCGACTTGGCGCGAGGATTCTGAGCTCGAACGGTTCAACCGCCACGGCACCGAGCCGTTCCTCCTTTCTCCGGCGCTCGACGAGGTGATGGCGAAGGCGCTCGAGATCGGAAGCAGGAGTGGCGGGGCCTTCGATATCACGGTGGGGCCGCTCGTCGAGGCCTGGGGCTTTGGACCTGAGGCAGAGAGTCGAGAGCCTTCGCCCGAGCGCATCGCCGAGCTACTTGGGCAGACCGGCTCTCACCGGTTGACGCTTGATAGGCAGGGGCGAACGCTACGCAAGAATGCGGGCCGCATTCGTTGTGACCTATCGGCCATTGCCAAGGGGTACGCTGTCGACAAGCTCGCGGCGGCGCTGGCCGGCACCGGCTATTCGGACTTCATGATCGAGCTGGGTGGAGAAGTCATGGTGCGGGGCGTCAACGCTACCGGCGAGGATTGGCGCATCGGCATCGAGGTTCCGGACCCGGAGCGCCGGGCGGTCTACGCGGTAGTGGCGCTCGATGGGAGGGCCCTGGCGACGTCGGGCAACTACCGCAACTTTCGCATCGAAGACGGGCGAGTCGTTTCCCACATCATCGACCCGCGAACCGGTCGCCCGGTCACTCACACCTTGGCTTCGGTTAGCGTTATTGCCGAGACCTGCATGGAGGCCGATGCGTGGGCCACGGCGCTCTCGGTGCTGGGCCCTGACGAGGGGCTGGAAGCGGCCCGAAGGGAAGGCTTGGCGGCTCTCTTCATCGCTCACCATCCCGACGGCGAGCTCGAGGAGACGAGCACGGCCGCCTTCGACCGCTTCCGCGCGCTACACTCGACGGGGGAGAACACCTCATGATCACACTATTGCTGACCCTGGCCCTGGTCGCGCTCGCTATGCTGGCCATGGCGGTCGGGCTCATGATGACGGGCAGGCGCTTGCGCGGCTCCTGCGGCGGCGCCGACTGCCATTGTCTTGCCGAAGGTGCAGATCCGGCGACGTGTGAGCGCGAGGCGAGCCAGCGAGCACTGTCGACTTAGTGCAGTCGGGCTTTCTGTCCGGAGATCGATGCGGCGCGGCGGCGCGGTCATGGAAGAGGCCCTGACACCGGGCGGGCGAGCTATTGTCGTGACCTTCTCGTTGGAGGGACCTCCGAAGTGCAGTGGCCTCGACGTGCGCCGCTACTCGGCCGAGACACTCGCGCGGGAACTTGGTCCTTCGTTCAAGCTCGAAGAGGCCCGGGAACAGGAGCACCGGACGCCGGCGGGCAAGGTGCAGTCCTTCATCTACGGCCTTTTCGTGAAGACGTAGGCGGCGACGTCAGCCGAGTGGCGCGCGGACTGGAGTAGACAGTTACCCTCGGGCGTCAGTCCGCGGCCGCGCTCATCTCGCGCGCCTTTCGTGCGAAGCGATCGTGGATCGAGCCGGAGATCCGGATAGTCTTTGAGGCCGCTCAGCTGACGCACCCACCAGGTGGGCGCGGGGGCTTTCGCCTTCCCAGAGAAGGCCGGGCACACAGAGCATCCAGACGTCCCAGGCTGGAGAGCCCATGTCGGCTCATCGGCCGATGGCACTCCAAATGGACCGGTGCAGCTCGTCGGCAGCTTCCTGAAGCTCCGACAACTCGACCACATGACAGGTCGGCCTTGCCGCCGCGAACTCCTCGGCGCTCTCGCGCGAGACGAAGTGAAGCACCTGACAGCAGAAAGCGGCGCAGACATTGGCATCGATCGCCTTCTGGGTCGCCACCGCGAGGCTGGCTGCAACCCCCGGCGGATCGGCGGACTCGACGCCGGACGGCGAGACGGACAGGCGGACCAGCTCGCGTCGCAGAGGGTCCACGGATTCGACCTGCACTTTCGAGTCGACGAGCTTCGGGATGACGTGAGCCCAGAGAGCGCAGCAGCTGAAAAGGACCTTCCCGTCGATGGTGAGCCGGTGGAGGGTCGGCGTCAGCGTCATGCCGTAGAGGTCGATCAACCGCGCTTGTGCGTCTCGCTTGCAGCGAGCGGCGTCGACCGCTTCCTCGACCAGCCTCCGTTCGGTGCCCGCGGCCCTGGCGATCTCGTCGACGCTCATCGGCCGGCCCTGCGCGAGGAGTGGAAAGCCGGCGAGCAAGGGCCCGGCTGAGCCCCAGCGGGCCGCGAGGATCTCGAGAGTCGTTTGGTACTGCTCGATTCGTCCGGTCGCTTGCATCTCAGCCCTTGCTCGACAAGAAGGCGGTTTCCATCTCGGCGAAGAATGAGCCTCGGAGTTTCGCCAGGAACTCATGATCCGACAGCCGGTAGTAGATGGTCTGCGCATCGCGACGGGTAGTGGTCAGACCGTAGGCTCGAAGCTTGGCCAGGTGCTGGGACACGGCCGAGACCGACCCGGACGTCGATAGATCTCCCATGGCTCGCAGGAGCGCCCCGAGATTGTGGAGGGCTACCGCCGTCAGCGCGTGCTCGGGGCCCATGGCTCGTTCGAGAATCGCCAGGGCGCGTTCTTGGTACGGACGGGCTCCTTCGAAATCACCCAGGGTTTGAAGGATCAGGCCCATGGTGTTGAGCGTGGAGGCCGTCAACGGGTGCCCGTGCCCGTAGACCGTCTCCCGGATCTCGAGCGCCCGTTCTGCCAGAGGCAGCGCTTCCGCCGGGCGGCCGCCGTCGTACAACTCGGTGGCCTCGTCCTGAAGCTGCCGTGCTTCGGCCAGGACATCGACTTCGGCCACCTGCGCGCGGCCCTCCGAGGGGCTGACGACCCCGGCCAGCAGCACCAAGCATGCGAGCGTTCGTGAACGTCTTGCCATCCGAATCATGATCGCACGAACCCTGCCTCTAAGAACCTATTGCTGGCGCCGATCGGGATCGAGCCGAGGCGTTGGCGAACCTCGCCTGGCGTTTGGACTCCCCACCCGATGAGACGCCGTCTCTTCATGTCGGTGGGCGTAGATTGTGGAGGAAGCGATGAAGGATGGACCTGATCCCCGTCCGACCGCTGCAGGAGCTCGAGCCGACGGTCGCGAACGCCTTTGAGACCAAGCTCACGGGGATCTTCAAGAAACCTACGGGTTGACGACGGGCGGCTCCGGCGACTCCTACCCGTTCGGGTATTGCAGTCGATTCTGCCTTTGTCGAAGCTGGGCACGAATCGCGTGAAACGGGCGACCGGTTTCGTGCCCGGTCGTCCCAGGATCGCCCGCTGCGTGCTGCGGCGAGAAAGGAGTTGGAAGCATGAGACCCCGAGTGCACTCCGAAGTGGCATGGATTGGCGTCGGCCTCGTCTGCCTGACCGTTCCGGCGGCCGGGCAGTTGTACGTCAGCGCGCCCGTCGGAGCTTCGAACACGTTCGATGGTGATGTCGCCGCTACTCGCTCTCCGCTCTCGGGGGCAATGAGCAACGGCGGGGATGTGTGGGTGGAGCATGACCTGGAGCTCGGCGGCGAGCTCTACCTGCGGAACCTCCTCTACATGCACGGTGAATTCGGCAGTGGCGGTGACGTCGACCAGTGGATCTACTTCTACGATGATGACGATTGGGACGATGAGCACTTCGGATGGAAGGAAGCAGACGAGCGCTTCGAGCTCAGCAACTCGCTGGCGATCCAAGCAAACCCCGTGGAGGCTCG
>JAAENP010000220.1 GCA_024224155.1 bacterium | reverse complement strand
GGCCGGACAAGCCGGCCTCCGCCCCGTTTCCCCCCTCCCAAAGACAGAGGAATCGGACCTAATGCCGGGGAAATCTCACGTTCCCCGTGGTATCAAACTTGGGAGCAGGTCATGTCAGCACTTCCCTGTGGCGATTCTCGTCAGTTGCAAGAGATGGAGCCGAAAGTTACATCAGGGAGACATCGACGCTTTCGCGGGCGAGCTAGCCTCTTCTTCGGCACACAAGGGAGTCATCTACTCCTACAGCGGCTTCACTGGGCCCGCACAAGAGAAGGCGGCGAAGCTCGGTATCAGTTGCTGCAGGCTGTACCAGAACGAACCGCCGGATCTGCCTAAGCAACTCGTCTTCGACGTTCACCTCTGCAGCCAGCGAGTGATGTTCAGCCTCTATGGGTACGTGGCAGCGGAGTGGCGGTTCGAAACCTGGGGTGATGTTCTCGATCTGCCTGACACCTCTGATGGAGAAGGGGAGAAACGAGTCGCCGACATGCTCCAGACCGCGTTTCACGAAGCAGAGCAGCAAGCGGTGCGAGATCTGGTCGACAAGCGACTGTGGCCTCCGGATGCGTTTGGCGCAGCGGTGGGAGTCGGTTCGCCCGAAGGAGAGGCCCGCTCACCGTTTCGGATTGGGGTGCAAGCTGAGTGGAAATGGTATCGGGCGAGGCTTGAGGCATACGAGCTAGATGGCTCCTAGCGCAGTAGGAATTTGGTTTTCCTCGCAGCGAGGTCTGAGGCCTGGGAAGTGCCTCGGAAGGGCCGCTGCGGGGCTGGCTGCTGCGAACAAGACCCAGCCTGGTCGGCCCGAACCCGCGTGGACGCCCGGCCGGAGGGTCTCGAGGTCGATGGCCAGCCGCTTGGAGGGGCTTCAGACGCACGTGTCCCAGACTCCCCGGGAACTGGCCGCGAGCAGCTCAGGCGGATTCTGCGACGAGCCCGAGTGTGTCCGGAGGCGCGTGAGCCAGGGGCTCGGGCTCCTGGGCCGGGAGCTCGAGGCTCTTACGAATAGCCTTGGCGGAGCCGAAGTCGAGGATGAAGGCGAGGATCTTCATCTCGGCGCCACAGAACGGACACAAGAGCGGATCGACCTCGTAGACGCGCCGGATCAACTTGGCCCAGCTCAGCCGAGAGCGCCGGGTGAACTCGTCGTTATCCTGGCGACCCGATGTCGGGGTGGTGTCGCCCGCCATTGCGGCCTTACGGCGTTTGCCGCGAGCCGCGTTGGCGTAAAAGCCCCAGTAGCGCACGGTCTGCTGCGAGGGCTCGGGAATGTGGTCGACGACCCGGGCGAGGAATTCGAGCACATCCCAGCGAGCCTCGGCCGGGCACGACCCGGCGCGGCCCGAGGGCCGGCTCCGGCAAACGACTTCGCCGGTGTCTGCCTCCCAGCTCAGCCTCTTCAGTACGATTGGGCAGCGGATCATGTACCGGCCAAGACGCACGGCGCCCTGGCGGTCCTCGACCCGCACCGCTCCGTGCGCCGAGAAGCCGCTGTGGCTCCAGGAAAGGAGGTTGTCGACGATCGCCTCGGTGATCAGCTCCTTGGCGAGCAGCATCCGCAGCACCTCGGCGCGAAAGAGCCGCTCGACGTGCTGGGAGTCGAACCAGGCGAGCGGCCGGAAGGTACCGTCGGGTAAGAACCCACCGTCAGTGACCAGCACGTGGACATGCGGGTGGAAGTTCAGAAGCTCGCCCGCGGTCTGGACGAATCCCACGGCGCCAGACCGCGAGGGCCTCCTTGGCTACTTTCTTGCCGTTTTTCTCGCGGTAGATCTCGAGGTCGTCGACATCGAGCATTACCAGCGAGACCGGCTTGTTCCGCCGATTCCACCGCCGCAACTCTTGCTCAAGCTCTTCGAGCGCCGTGCGGGAGTCCCGACGTCGCTTGCTGGGCATTGGCTCCCCCTCAAGTCGCTACGATCTCACTCGCTGTAACCCAGCACAAGGGCGGCAATGCCTACCCAGAGCGGTCGCTGGTCCAGAGCGGCGCGATCGACCTGTGGCATCCGTTTGCGCGGCGAGGCCCGCCAACATATTATCGGGAAAATTGGAAGCACAGTGTCGCGAGAAGGCCGAGACAGACGCGTGCGACAACACCCCACCGCCTCAGTTTGGCGTCGTGGGTCGCCACTTGTTGGGAGGATGAGAATGTCGAGAACCAAACCAGTGCTCGTAGCGCTCGCAGTCGTGATAGCGGCGGCAGCCGGTTGGAGTGCTGTCGAGGGCGGGCAAGCAGGTATCCCCAGAGCGATTTCTCCGGGTGCAATGGATCGATTCGTTCGGATCATCGATCCATCGCCGACCTTCAACTGGGCGGCGGCGGCTGAAGCCGAAGGATACGAACTCGCGGTATACCGAGTGATCAAATCCGAGTCCGGGACGGCGGAGATGACTACCGCCCTGGAGATCAAGATCGTCGGTTCGGCTCTTGGTTGGACGCCGTCGGCCGAGCAGGGACTGACCTCCGGCGAATACGCCTGGGCGGTGAGAGCGGTCATGCGCGACGGTGTCGGCGACTGGTCGACGCCTCTTGTCTTCAGGGTCGCGACTCCTGAGGTCAGCCTCCCCGAGGGTGGTTTGCCCAGTGAGCTCGAGCCGAAGGCCTCTGCCGAGCTTCCCGAAGCAGCGGCCACGAACCACGCCGAGGCTGGTATGCCTGCTGCCAAGGTCGTAGCCCAGCTGCCGTCCTCACTCACCGGCGGCACAACCGCTCTGGTTGTGAACGACGAGAACGTTCTGACGACAGGCAGCTTCTTTGATTGTGCCGAGGGCGAGGTCCTCTTGGTCGATTCAAACGAGTGGGACTGCGTTGCCGCTCCTCCAGGCCCGACGGGCCCCACGGGACCCACCGGACCGACCGGACCGACCGGACCCACCGGACCCACCGGACCGACAGGAGACACCGGCCCGACAGGAGACACCGGCCCGACCGGACCCACAGGGCCGGTCGGCCCCACAAACCCATTCCAGCCGATTGTTCGGCTCTGGCCCTCCGATGCAGATTCAATCGTTCTGTTCAAGGCCGAACTTGCTTTTACCTACACGGACATTCACTGCATCGTGGATCCGGCCGACACCGGAGAGTCCGTGGTCATCGACATTCGAGAGTGCGACTCGACGGCGGACGCTTGCTTGACGATTGACGCCACGATCACCTGTGACAACGACGGAGCGCAGGACGATGGCGCCCTTTCAAACGGCAGCATCGACGCCGGTGACTGGGTACTACTCGATATCGGCACGACGACTGGGACGGTTAGCACCCTGACGATCACTCCTTTCGGCACGATTGACTAATGAGACGAGTGGCACTCTTCTTCTCGCTGGTTGTGGCACTGCTGAGTGCCGGCACCCTACGGACGCAGATCATCATGTCGGCGTGGGCTCCGTCTGACCACCCCGACTTGGAGTTCTGGTTCAAGACGGACGGCGGCAACCTGAACCAAAGCGGTGGCGACGTGACCACTTGGGACGACGAAGTCGTCGCTCACACGTTGGATGCCTCAACGGACGGCGTGCCGCCCTCGGTAGTGTCGTCCTACTTGAACGGCTTGGACGGCGTGCAGTTTGACGGAACGGAGTGCATCCGCAGCGTGGCGGCAGATGACGGCTGGCCAGACACTCTCATTACGCAGCCATACACGGTTTTTCTCATCGGTGGGTGGACCGTTGATCCTGGAGAGTTCAAGGTCTTCTACGACTCGGACAGATTCTCTCACAGAGGTGAGCTTTTCGCGGTCAACTGCACGTCGGATTGCGAGAACGCCATGTACAGCGGTATGTCCGAACTGTCCATCAACACGACTCTGGACACGAATGACCATTATTGGGTACTTATCTTCGACGGCTCCAGCAGCGATGCGTGGGAGGACGGAACCCAGACTCTGACTGCGGGCAGCCTGGGCAACACCGACGGCATGCATCACTTGACTCTCGGCGCACTGAATGGCTGCAACGCTTCTTATAGGTCGCAGATCACCGTGGTCGAGTGGGGCATCTTCAATTCTGAGTTGACCGGTGACGACCTCATCCGCCTGAACACTTACCTGGCAAACCGCAGTGGTCTTTGATGGTGAGGAAGGAGAAGCTCGGCTCGATCATCTCGGCCTCGAACTTGGCTTGGAGAGACTCGCGCCAGGGGCCCCCGCGAGAGCGCACCAGGCGCGGTGGCTGCGACAGGTCCGCCAGAGAGTCCGGCGCACTAGCGCTGGCAGAACTCCAGCCAATGATGGGCGGCGCTTTGGTCTGCCGCATCTAGGCGCAGCGCCTCCTCGAACCCGGCGACGGCCTCGTCGCAGCGGCCCGCCGACATCAAGCCGTGGGCCAAGTTGAACCACGCCTGGGCATAGCCGGGGTGGAACTTGAGGAATCGCCGGTAGCTAGCTTCGGCCTCCGACCAGCGGCCGAGCTGTTGCAGGGCAACCCCCTGGAGAAACAACGTCAGCCGGTGGCCTGGGTCGCGTTCGGCGACACGCTCGAGGTAGAGCAGCATGGCCTCCAGCTCGCCTTGGTCGTAGAGGTCGTAAGCCGCCTGGTACTGGTACTCCAAGTTGCGTGGGTCGAGGTCAGCTGCGATGCGGCTTTCGGCCTGCGCGCCAGCGATGTCGCCGGTATGTCTGTAGGCCTTTGACAACCAGTGGTGCGCGATCGCCCACCCGGGTGCGATCTCCGCTGCCCGTCGGGCGTGCGCAAGCCCCTCGACCGGCCGTCCGGTCGCGAGATAGTGCATTCCCAAGTTGATATGCGTGTAGACATGGCCCGGCGCCCGCTGCAGTGCCTCGAGATAGTGCCGCTCGGCCCGCGCCGGGTCCCGCCCCTGAATGCTGCGGGCGTAGTTCATGTGACCGAGAGGTGTCGCTCCGTAGCGTACGCTTTGGGCCCAGAAGCTCTCCTCGGTGCGCCAGATCCCGTTCAGGATGTATGACGAGATGCCGAGATAGACGGCTAGCAGTAGCACCACCAAGAAGGCTCGCGCCGGCAGCAGTACCGTCAGGCCGATCGCCAGAGCGAGACAGAGGAAAGCGAGCGACGGATACTGGCGGTAGTCGACCGCTAGGTGGTAGAACGGCCACAGCGACGAGGTCGGAATGAACAGCACCCAGTAGGCGAGGGTTGACCAGCTCGCCACCGGAGCTCGCCTGCGCAGGCGCCAGACCAAAAAAAGGCTGGCGAGGATGAAGGACAGACCCGCGATGACCCCTGGATCGAAGAGCGCCCCAGCCTCGACGACTTCCGGCTGTGGGCGCCTCCGGAAAGGCCAGATAACATTGCGCGCGTAGTGAAAGAGGTGCAGCCGTAGCATGGTCAGGAGGTAGATCCCGGAGGAGCGCCCTGGGCTGGTGACCATGGCCAGGTCCGAGGAAGCGAGCACCAACCGGGTCCACGCGAAGTAGCTGGCCATCACCAGGGCGAAGGCCGCAGGCCGCGCCCAGGTTGCAGGAGAGCGCCAGCGAGACTTCGCCGGCCCGAGTTCGAACAGCAGCACGAGCAATGGCATGACGACGCTGTTCTGCTTGGCGAGAATCGAAAGGGCGGACAGGCCCAGCGCCAGCGTCCAGCCAGCGACCGACGCGCCCCGCCGCCGCATCCTCAGGTAGACCAGCAAGGCGACGGTGAGGAAGAGCATCATCAGCAGCAGATCGCGAGCACTGATGTAGTTGACCGGCACCCCGGAGACCGGGTGGATGGCGAAAAGAAGCGTACCGGCCAGAGCGATCCCCCGCAGCCGCCGCCCCCCCAAATCGAGTCCCGACCAGTGCAGCAACAGCTCGGAGAAAAGCAGATAGACCAGCCAGCAGACCGCCAGATGGATGCCGAGATTACCCAGGTGATACCCTGCCAACAGCTCGATGCCCAGGCGGTCGCTCAGCTCGTTGTTGAGCGACAAGCTGAGCGGCAGGAGCGGCCGGTACTGCTCGAGTGTGGGCAGCGAGGTGCTGGTGCGGGGATCGAGAAAGTGCCGCCAGGGCGGCCAGAACCTCTTTACCTCGGGGTTACTCGCCACCCGGTACGCGTCGTCCAGCTGCAGCGAGTTCTCGAGAGTGTTGGCGAAGGTGCCGGCGCAAGCCAGCAAGATCAGCAGCAGGTGGAGCCAGGGCCGGTGGGCGATACGGGCGAACCTCACGGTGATGCGGCCCGCGAAAGAGGATCTGTCTCGATTCATTTGGGAATCAGAGCGGCATAGACTCGCATCGATGGATGCATTCTAGACCTGCGCCGGCTCGTAGGCTTCGTCGTCCGGAGCCTTGAGTCCGCTCCTCGTCCCGAAGATCGCGACTGAAGAACTCATTGAAGGCCGCTATCCGGAATGACGACTTCGTCGCGCCGGTAGACGTCCTCCACCGGCATTAGAAAGGGCCGTTCGCGGTCGTGCTCCGCCGCCAGGACCTCATCGGTCGATTGCCGGGAAGGGTCCTCGTTCGATTCCTGCACCCCGGCGGGCACGAGGGTTAGAGCAAGACATCGTCAGAAGCCGCGTCTTGGCGCGGCGCGTACCGATGCGATCTGACTGGACGTATTTGATAGTGGCGGACTCCCCCAATCGGGAGATGCTTGGGTTGGAAAAACAACGACCCGGGCATCGAGCCCGAAAGGAGGAAGACCGCCATGGAACGATACATCGGCATCGACGTCCACCGCGACAGCTCCACAGTCTGCGTGCTGAACGCCGCCGGCAAGCGACTCCAGCGCGAAGTCATGGAGACGACCGGCCTTGCGCTGGTGGGCTATGTGCGCAAGCTCACGGGAACGCTCCACGTCTGCATCGAAGAGGGCACCTGGAGCGAGTGGCTCTACGAGATCCTGTTGCCGCACGTGGCCGAGCTGGTCGTCTACCAGAACGTCTGGACGCCAGGAGCCAAGAGCGACGCGATCGATGCTCACGGCCTGGCCGAGAAGCTGCGCATCGGGCGGGCTGGGCCCGGAGTCTTCAAGGCTCCGCAGCGCTACCGGAAGCTACGCGAGTGGGCACGCGTCTACCAAGGGCTGACCCTGGACCTGACGCGCGCCAAGAACCGGCTCAAAAGCCAGTTCGGGCGCCGGGGAGTTCGCTGTGGCGGTGCGAGTGTCTACGATCCGGAGCGGCGCGACGCCGGGCTCGAGCAGCTGCCTGCCGTGATGCGGCCGACGACGAAGCTTCTAGGGCACGAGGTCGACGGCCTGAGCGAGCTCAAGGCCGAGGCCGCAGCGGGGCTTTTGGCCGAGTCACGCCGGCACCGGATCTCGAAAATCCTCGAGACGGCTCCCGGCATCGGACCGATCCGGGCGGCTCTGCTGATCGCCACGGTCGTGACACCGCACCGCTTTCGCTCCAAACGCCAGTTCTGGAGCTACTGCGGCTTCGCTGTGGTAACTCGATCCTCGGCCGACTGGCTTCCGACCCAAGGAGGTTGGGTCAAGGCCCAGGTGGTCAAGACCCGGGGCTTGAATCGCAATCACAACCCGATGCTCAAGACGATCTTCAAGGGTGCCGCCATCACGGCGATCAATCGATCCAATCCCGGCCGGTCTTTGAAGGAGGCCTACGAGCGGCTGTGCGAAACGGGCACCAAGCCACCGATGGCGAGGATCACGATCGCCCGCAAGATCGCCGCTACGGTGCGCGATGTGGAAGAACGAGGAGGTGTATCGAGTCGTAGCCTAAAGACGCAGCTTCCAACCGGAATCGGCCGACGGCTGCGACCGGTGGACTGGTGCCCGGTGTCGTGGCGCCAGACGGTTCTCCGGCACGAGGTTACGAGGGACAGCATCTCGGTTTTGCATGGCCCAGAGCACGGGCTCCAAGGCACCCTAGCAAGACTATGCACCCTCACCGAACCGAACGAAGAGATGGCCTTAGAGGCCCTGATGCAAGCATGGTTCATCTGCTGCGAGACCAGAACGAAGCTGTCTTCTAAACCGGCGAGTCGATGGAGCTCGCCACGACCACCAAGCCAAGACCTCGGTAACCGCCAGGTCGGTCTCCCATCGAGACGCTCGATCTCCAGTGGTTCGAGCAGGCCGGAGAGGTGTGCCACTTGACATCGCTTCTGATGCAAGCACAACCATCGAGCCTGCGCCGATCAACCATCGTCTCAGCACTGTGGTTCCTCCTTGTCGTGAAGCAACCGGCTCAGCCTAACACCGGCCGCCTTGCGAGCTCCCGGCGCTCCCCACCCGGAAAGGTATGGCGCAAGCACGGTGAAAATACTAAGAACAAGCGGGGTGATGTCCCCCCGAAGGAGGTAGCCATGCTCAAGATACGAAAGATCCTCTACCCGACTGATTTCTCGCGATGTTCGAAGCAGGCCCTGGCGCACGCCCTGTTTCTGGCTCGTCAGCACAGAGCCGAGTTCCAGATGTTCCACGCCTCCGTTCTACATGCGGACGACCCGAACGATCCCGAGCGCGACTTTCCGGAAGCCGACGAGATTCTCGCCAAGCTGTTCGAGATCGCTGACGCGAAAATGACTGCCCTGGTCGCCGAGCAGGAGCGGCGCTCCCTGAGCATTCGGGAGTTTCGGGTACGCTGCGTTTCACCGGGACAAGCCATCCTCGACCACGCCAAGGAGGAAGACATCGACGTGATCGTGATGGGCACTCGTGGCTGGCGAACCGGTCCATTTCTCGGCAGCGTCGCAGAGCATGTCGTGCGGCACGCCGAGTGCCCCGTGCTGACGCTGCGGGAGACCGAGGAGCCGCGAAGGCTCGAGAAGCTCGAACAGATCCTGGTACCGATCGACTTCTCCAAGCACTCACGCGAGGCGCTGTGCTTCGGACGCGAGCTGGCGGCTACCTACGGTTCGCATCTGCAGCTCGTCCATGTGATCGAAGAGCCCGATTGGCCCAAGGTCTACAGCGGCAGCGAAATCTGGGCGGTGCCCGAGACTCAACACGGCTGGCGCGAAGAGTCCGCAAAGGCAATGCACGAGCTGATCGCGGAAACACCCGGCTCGACCGTCGACTTCGGCACCTACGTGCTGGACGGACGGGCCTCCAACCAGATCGCGGAGTTCGCGGAGAAACACAGCACGGATTTGATCGTCATCCCCACCCACGGACTGACCGGATTCGAGCGGTTGATTCTCGGCAGCACCACCGAACGAGTGGTTCGACTCGCCAAGAGCCCGGTGTTCACGGTGCGCTCTTTCGGCAAATCGCTGCTGCCGGGCGCACTGGCGGCCTGATTCCCATTCGGCACGTCGCTCTTCGCCCTCGCGATCGTGGCTGCCCTGGCTGGGTTTGGAGCATGGACCTCAATCGGCAGGCGACCTACCGCGGCGAAGGCGGGCTGAGCCTAGAGGTCAAGACCCAAGTGACACTGATACCAACGGTAGGGACCGGTGGGTCGGCGCCGTTTCCCTTCGGTGACCGACCCTCCCTGACTCGCCGTCCGTCGGTTCCGATCGCCGACCATGGACCTCACTGTCCGCCACGGACCGGCCAGACGTGGAATCTGCTGAGCTTCCAGCCGTTGCTGACGCCGCCGATGCGCATGCTAACGATCCAAGTGAAGTTGGAGCTGGTGGCGCTGGCGGCATTCGAGTCGGACGTCCAATAGGCGTCGGACCGCACGCCCGAAAACGGATCGCCCTCGACCCACTGGCCGGTACCCGCAGTGTTCGGTACGGTAGGCATGCCCACCCCGTAATGCACCAGACTCTGCAGCTCCCGCACGTTCGGCAGGCGCCACTGGCCAGCCACCGAGCCGTCTGAGAGACCGCAGGCGCTCTCGCGGTAACCCACGGTCGAGTCATCGGCCAGAGAGTTGGAGAAGGCCAACGCCTCCTCCCAGTCCATTGGGGCAGGGGCGCAGTCCGCATTCTCCAGCCAGATCAACCTTGTCAGGTTGTCCGTCACCGTGCCGTCACCGTTCTTGACGAACCGAGGTTTTGGCCAGGCCACCCCTCGCTGGAGAGCCCCGTCCTGGCCCCGGCCGATCCCCGTTCCGCACCCGACGATGGCACCCGAAACGTCGTAGCAGCTCGTCTGCCCAGTCCGCGGCACCGGGGCCGGAGCCCTACACTCTCGCCATGGTCCGCACCGACGCCATGTACGCCCCGCCGCCGTTGTCTGTACCGAACCGTCGGGAAACTCGATGCCACCATCGGCCAGCACCAGCGAGGGCGTCGGTGGTCCGAAAGCCGTTGGCGCGAGCTGTTTCTGATTCTGGCGTACCGGCCAGACGTGGAATCCGATGGTTTTGATCCTTTGAGAGACGTTGCCCGTCCTCATGCCTACGAGCCAGGCGCGATCAGCGCTGGTGGTCGAAGACGTCGACGACCAGTACCCGGTGTACTGGCTAGAGAACTGCACGGTCGAGAACGGATCGCCCTCGACCCACTGGCCGATACCCGAAGTGTTCGGTACGGAAGGCAAGCCCACCCCGTAGTGCACCAGACTCTGTAGCTCCCGTACGTTCGGCAAGCGCCACTGACCCGCCACAGAGCTGTCTGAGAGACCACAGTCGCTGCTGTCTTGACCCCCGGTCGAGCCATCGGCCAGAGAGTTGGCGAAGGCCAAGGCCTGCTCCCAATCCACTGGGTCAGGGGCGCAATGCGCATTCTCCAGCCAGATCAACCTCGTTACGTTGTCCGTCACCGTGCCGTCACCGTTCTTGGTGAACCGTGGATTCGGCCAGGTTACGCCTAGCTGAAGAGCCCCGTCTTGGCCCAGGCCGATCCACGGTGCGCACCCGACGATGGCACCCAAGACGTCGTAGCAGCTCGTCTGCCCCGTACGCGGCACCCGAGCTGGACGACGGCCCCGCGCCGCCGTTGTTTGGACCGAACCGTCTGGGAACTCGATGCCGCCGCCGGCCGGCACCAGCGACGGTCTCGCTGATTCGACAGCCTGAGGCGGGACCTGATCCTCACCCCAGCGCACCGGGTGTACCTGTGCCTCGCCGGCGGTCGCCCCGACCGCACCCAATACCAACACGGCTGCCGCGAGGCTGAGAAACGCTTTCATTCTTTGACGTCCGATTGGGTCTTCGTCTTATTCTGACAGGCCCCAGGGAGCTGGAGCAACCCCCTGCCGGGTGCTCCCGCGCCGTGAAATCTATGGCGGAACCGGCCAGCCGGTCCGAACCTCAAGGGTCGCACCCAACGCTCATCGGGCGCTCCGAAGAGCGACCACGCGGAGCCGTTGTCGGCGAGCATCATGCCGTACTCCTTGAGGGCGCGGAGAATCACCTGGTTCCGCGGCGAGCGCCTCCCGGCGGGGCCATTCGCGTGGCACCTCCCGGCGTGGGACGCAGAAGAAATCGGTGACAGGATACTCATTCCGCCTTCGGCTTGCGCCCGACTGGAATGTCTCAGAAGACATCGTAGGAAAGCCACGTCCTGCTCCCATGGCTGGGCGGGGCATCGCGATGTCGAGATCCGCGAGTCCCCTCTGCTCGTCTGACGAGACTTGGCGATCCTCCTCAGGGAGGCGAAGCTCGGGGTACGTCATACAACCCGGGCACGAAGCCCCTACCAAGGAGGATCGCGATGCAACGCTACATCGGAATGGACGTCCATTCGAAGAGCTCGACAATCTACGTGATGAGCGCGTCTGGCAAGAAGGTCCGACAAGATGTCGTCGAGACCAACGGCCAGGCGCTCATCGGCTATCTCGCACAGATTCCAGGGCAGCTGCACGTGTGTCTGGAGGAGGGCGAGTGGAGTGCCTGGCTCCACGAGATCCTCGAGCCGCGTGTTGCCGAGCTCGTCGTCGAGCAGCCGCAGTCGAAGGCCGGGTCGAAGAGCGACGCAATCGATGCTCGGGATCTGGCGGACCATCTGCGCACGGGCCAGATCAAGACCGAGGTCTACAAGGCGCCGCGGCGCTTCACCAAGCTGCGCGAGCTTGCGCGGACCTACGACATGCTGACCGAAGACTCAGGTCGGGCGAAGAATCGGCTGCGCAGCGCCTACCGCAGACGCGCCGTGGGCTACCCGGGGCATGGCCTTGCAGCGCAGTCAGAAGCTCTTCCCGAGCTCCCCGCGTGGATGCGCCAGTCCGTCGAAGCGCTCGGTCTCGAGCTCGCCTCGATCGAGGAGCTGCGTGGCGGTATCGAGGAAGAGATGATCACCGAGTCCCGCCGGCACCCGATCTCTCGCATCCTCCAAACCGCTCCGGGGCTGGGGCCGATCCGAGTCGCGCAGTTGATACCCATCGTCATCACGCCACATCGGTTTCGGACCAAGCGGCAGTTCTGGGCCTACTGTGGCTTCGGCCTTGTCAGACAGACCACGTCCGACTGGGCCAAGGTCGGGGGACGGTGGGTACGAGTCCCGGTCCAGCAAACCCGGGGACTCAATCGAGACTGCAACCACACGCTCAAGCGGATCTTCAAGGGAGCGGCGTCGACGGTGACCCGCTTCCGGATGGAACCGCTGTGGACAGACTATGTGCGACTCACCGAGAACGGTACGCGCCCCAACCTGGCGCGGCTGACCGTGGCGCGCAAACTCGCCGCGGCCGTGCTCGCGATGTGGAAAAAGAAAGAGAGGTATCACCCGAGCTGACCACGAACAACTCCGAGCGGAGCTCGCAAGAAACGTCTCATGGCCCTCACGTGCTCGACGATTCGACGGAACGATCTCGCTGGTTTCCAGGTTCGAGGGAGAGCATCCAAGGGGCGACTGGGCCCCGGTGCGAGTCTCACCTCCAAGAGCACTCTTCCGGGGACACGTCCCCGGTGCTCGTGGACTCAGGCTCGTCTCGGAGGCCCAACGAGAAGACTATGCCCCCTCACCGAACCGAACGAAGAGATGGCCCCCGAGGCCCTGATGGCAGTCTGGTTCAGTTTGACCGAGAAGAGCCGGCACCGCTTCCATACCGGCGGCGCCCGTCAACCAGCAAT
>JAAENP010000219.1 GCA_024224155.1 bacterium | reverse complement strand
TGTTCTGCTCGAGGACTTCGAGGCGACGCAGGATGCACTCACAGCCAACGATGACGGAGGGCTCCGGGACGTGGTTCCGTACCTCGTCGAACGTCGATTCCAGGTCCGCCAGCAGCGTTTCCAGTTCTCGATCATCCATCTGACCTCTCAGTCTAAACGAATCGTTGCTATGCTACCGAAAGGAACCCCGCACAGTGCTCGAAGCCCGGAATCTCAGCAAAGAATACGCGACGCCGCGCGGACCGCTGCCGGTGATTGAGGATGTTTCGCTAGCGCTCGCGCCCGGCGAGGCGGCTTCGATCATGGGGCCGTCGGGGAGCGGCAAGAGCACGCTGCTCTACATGCTCGGCGCGCTCGAGCCGCCGTCGGCCGGCACCGTCACCCTCGCCGGAGAAAATCCGTACGAGTTACCCGAACCCAAGCTGGCCGCCTTCCGCAATCGGAAGATCGGATTCGTCTTCCAGGACCACTGCCTGCTACCCCAGTGCTCGGTGCTCGAGAACGTTCTGACACCTACGCTGGTGGCCGACTCCGGCGGCGGCTTTGAAGACCGCGCCCGCGCGCTCATCGATCAGGTTGGCCTCGGAGAACGGCTCGACCACCGCCCAGCGGAGCTCTCCGGCGGTGAGAAGCAGCGCGTCGCACTGGCACGCGCGCTGATTCGCGAACCGCTGTTGCTTCTCTGCGACGAACCCACCGGGAACCTCGACCGCGACTCCGCCGCCAAGGTCGCCAACCTCCTGCTCGAGCTCGACGAGCGCCGCCAATCCATCCTCGTGGTGGTCACCCACAGCCACGAACTCGCCGACCGCTTCCCCGTCCGGTTCGACCTCACTGGAAGCCGGATCGAGCGGACGAGGTAGCCGTGCGACTGTCCACCCTCATCCGTCGCGGCCTCTTGCACTACTGGCGCACAAACCTCGCCGTGATAATCGGTGTCGCCACGGCGGTGTCGGTGCTCGGCGGAGCCCTGTTGGTAGGCGCATCGGTCCGCGGCAGTTTGCGCGACTTGGTGCTCTCCCGGCTGGGCAACCCGGGTTACGTTGTGGCGTCCCCGAATCCCTTCCGAGCCGAATTGGCCGACGG
>JAAENP010000218.1 GCA_024224155.1 bacterium | reverse complement strand
TCCTGATCACCGACGACAACGTGTTCGGTACGCCCGCGGAGGACGCCTTTCGGCGCGATTTCACCGTCAACGCGCTGTTCTACAACATCGCCGATTTCTCCGTGGTTGATTTTGTCGGAGGCATCAAGGATCTCGAGGCGGGCGTGATGAGGGTGATCGGCGACCCGGATCTCCGCTTTCGGGAGGATCCGGTTCGAATGACGCGGGCCTGCGAGATGGCCGCTCGGCTCGGTTTCACCATCGACGCCGCGACTCAGGAGGGGATCGTTCGGCATGCGGACGAGATCCACAAAGCCGCACCGGCGCGTCTAGCCGAGGAGATCGGGCAGATCTTCCGAAGCGGTGCGGGCTCAAAGGCCATGCAGTGGATGCACGAGCTCGGTCTGGCCGACGCGCTATTCCCCGAGCTGCAGGCAATCTTCGATGCCAGGAATGCGGGACTCGGGGACTTCTCCGAGGCGATTCGGATGCTCGATCGGAAAGCGGCCAAGGGGGAGCAGGTGTCCGAGATCGCGCTCTATTCCTGCCTGCTTCTGCCTGCCATCGTGTTCGCAAACCCGAACGTGATGAGCGCGGATCTGAATGTCCGGGCCTTGCGAGACGATATCGGCACGACCACGGCGCCGTTGTTTCAGCGCCTCTCGATAGCCAGGCACAAGGTCGAGCAGGTGGCGCAAACCGTGGCCGCCCTGCGTAAGCTCGACCGCGGGGACTGGACGACTCGAGACCGCGTGCGATTCTCGCAGCGGCCGTATTTTGCCGACGCGCTCCTGACGTACGAAGCCTGGATCACGGCGACGGACTCGGATCCGTCCGAGCTGCGGCAGTGGCGGAGGGTCGCCCGAGCTCGCTCCCAAGCCACCTCCGAACGCCGCGGCAAGCCGACCCGGCGGCGCCGGCGGCGACCCCGAAAGGGGCGCCGCAGAGCGGGCTGAATCGGACTCGGTTAAGCTGCCTTTTCGGGCGGGGACACCTCACGATTTTCGAATAAGATATTCGAACGGCTTATGTCATTCCTTCTGAATCTCTACAGATCGGCGATTGGCAAGAAGGCGGTCATGGCTTCGAGCGGCCTGGTGTTCGTGGGCTTCGTTTTGGGCCACATGGCCGGAAACTTCAAGATCTTCCTGGGTGCGGAGACGTACAACCACTACGCGGAGTGGCTGCGCGAGATGGGCAGCCCGCTTCTGCCTCACGGCGGAGCTCTCTGGATAGCCCGCGTGGTTCTTCTGGCGGCCGTGCTTCTGCACATCTACTCGGCGTGGAGCCTGACCCTCGAGAGCCGCAAGGCCCGGCCAAAGCGTTACCGAGTCCTGACCCCACAGCAAGCGACCTACGCCTCCAGAACCATGCGCTGGGGAGGCGTCATCCTGCTGCTTTTCATCCTCTATCATTTGGCCCATTTCACCTGGGGATGGAGCTGGGCGCACCCCGACTTCGAGCCCGGTAACGTCTACCGGAACGTGGTCGAGGGCTTAAGAGTTCCTTGGGTCGTTGGCTTTTACGTCGCCGCGCAGCTGGCCCTGGGTCTTCACCTCTACCACGGCTTCTGGAGCGCTTTTCAGAGTCTCGGATGGGACCACAAGGTCATCGATTCCTGGCGGCGCCCAACAGCCGCCACGATTGCCGTCGTCGTGACCCTGGGCAATATTTCCCTCGCACTGTCAGTTTTGATGGGATGGGTGAGTTGACATGAACCTCGACGCCAGAGTCCCCGCTGGACCGCTGACCGAGAAGTGGACCAAGCACAAGTTCGAGCTCAAGCTGGTCAATCCGGCCAACAAGAGAAAGTTCTCGGTGATCGTCGTCGGCTCCGGCCTGGCCGGAGCCTCGGCCGCGGCTTCGCTGGGCGAGCTCGGCTATCACGTCGACTGCTTCTGCTACCAGGACAGCGCCAGGCGGGCGCATTCGATTTCCGCTCAGGGTGGCATCAACGCGGCCAAGAACTACCAGAACGACGGCGACAGCATCTGGCGGCTCTTCTATGACACGGTCAAGGGCGGCGATTTCCGTTCGCGCGAAGCCAACGTCCACCGACTGGCCGAGGTCAGCGTCAACATCATCGATCAGTGCGTCGCCCAGGGCGTTCCCTTTGCGCGCGAGTACGGCGGCGGCCTCGCCAACCGCTCGTTCGGCGGTGCCCAGGTATCGCGGACGTTTTACGCCCGCGGACAGACCGGTCAGCAGCTCCAGTTGAGTGCCTATCAGGCGCTGGCCCGGCAGGTTGCTGCCGGCATGGTCCGGATGCATACCAAGACCGAGATGCTCGACCTGGTCGTCGAGGATGGGCGGGCTCGGGGCATCGTGACCCGCGATCTCACCAACGGCGAGATCGCCTCCTGGTCGGCCGACGCGGTGGTGCTGGCGACCGGCGGGTACGCGAATGTCTTCTTCCTCTCGACCAATGCCAAGGGCTGTAACGCCACGGCGATCTGGCGCGCGTACCGGCGCGGCGCGCTGTTCGCGAACCCGTGCTACACCCAGATTCATCCGACCTGCATTCCGCAGCACGGTGACTACCAGTCGAAGCTGACCTTGATGTCGGAATCCTTGCGCAACGACGGCCGGATTTGGGTACCGAAGACGGCGGGTGACTCGCGATCGGCGGATCAGATTCCGGAAAGCGAGCGCGACTACTATCTCGAGCGCCGCTACCCGGCGTTCGGCAATCTGGTGCCGCGAGACATCGCATCCCGAGCGGCGAGGATCGTCTGCGACCAGGGCTTGGGCGTTGGTCACGGCGGCCGCGGCGTTTATCTGGACTTCGCGGACGCCATCGGCCGACTAGGCAAGGCGAGCGTCGAAGCGAAGTACGGCAACCTCTTCGAGATGTACGAGCGGATCACCGGCGAAGATCCCTACCGGGTGCCGATGCGCATCTACCCTGCGCCTCACTACACCATGGGCGGTCTCTGGGTCGACTACGATCTGATGTCGACGATCCCGGGCCTGTTCGTCATTGGCGAGGCCAATTTCTCCGACCACGGGGCTAACCGGCTCGGGGCTTCGGCGCTCATGCAGGGCCTGGCCGACGGCTATTTCGTTTTGCCCTACACCATCGGGAACTACCTGGCGCCGCGTATGGGCGAAGAGCCTTTGGCCACCGACCACCCGGCCTTCAAGGACGTCGAGAACCGGGTTGAAGAACGCTTCGCCAAGCTGCTGGCGGTCAACGGCAAGCGCACGGTCGATTCGCTGCACCGCGAGCTGGGCAAGATCTGCGAAGACTACTGCGGCATGTCTCGCGATCGAGAGGGGCTGGCCGGGGCGATCGGCAAGATCCAAGCCTTGCGTGAGGAGTATTGGCAGAACGTTCGAGTGCCGGGCGCGGCCCAAGATCTCAACCAGTCGCTGGAGAAAGCCGGCCGAGTTGCCGACTACTTCGAGCTCGCCGAGCTCATGTGCCGGGACGCCCTCGATCGAGAGGAATCTTGCGGCACGCATTTCCGCGAGGAGTATCAGACGGAGGAGGGTGAGGCCCTGCGCAACGACGACGACTACACGTACGTTGCGGCCTGGCAGTGGACGGGCGAGGGAGCCGAGCCGCGGTTGCACAAAGAGGATCTCGAGTTCGAGTACGTGCCACCCACCCAACGGAGCTACAAGTGAGGCCATGCGTCTAACTCTTCATATCTGGCGGCAGAAGAACGGCGCTGACGCCGGCGGCTTCGTGAGTTACCCGCGGGAAGACGTCTCGCCCGACATGTCGTTCCTGGAGATGCTCGACGTGCTGAACGAAGAGCTGATCGAGGCGGGCGAGGAGCCGGTCGCCTTCGACCACGATTGCCGCGAGGGAATCTGTGGCGCCTGCGGCGTGGTGATCAGCGGTTCCGCGCACGGGCCGGAGCCCGGTACCGCGACCTGCCAGCTGCACATGCGCAAGTTCAAGGACGGTGACGAGATCAGGGTCGAACCGTTTCGTTCGCGGGCCTTCCCGATCTTCAAGGATCTGGTCGTCGACCGTAGTCCGCTGGACGCAATCATTCAGGCCGGCGGCTACATTTCCGTCAACACCGGTAGCGCGCCGGAGGCGAATCTCACGCTCGTCCCAAGGGCGGACGCCGAGCGGGCGATGGATGCGGCCGAATGCATTGGCTGCGGCGCCTGTGTGGCCCAGTGCCCCAACGGCGCCGGCCAGCTCTTTACCGCCGCCAAGGTTTCGCATCTGGCACAGCTGCCTCAGGGCCAGCCCGAGCGGGCCACCCGGGCCGGCGCCATGGTGGCGGTGATGGAAGGCTACTTCGGCAGCTGTTCCAACTTCGCCGAGTGCGAGGCCGTCTGCCCGAAGGGCATCTCGATCGACTTCATCGCTCAGATGAATCGGGAGTACTTGCGCTCCCGCTTCAAATAAGCGGGCGTCTGGCTGGCCCCCTGGCGGCCGAATCTACGTCGAGGACGCCCGACGGGAGCGCAACGCGGCAGATCGGCGTACCCCTGCGCTTTCTAGCGGAAGAGCTTGAAGAAGATTTCGAAGATCTTCGACACCGTCGGGGTCAGCTTGCCGCGACGCCAGGTGTCGGCGGCCTTCTTGATCACTTCGGCCTGAGTCGGGTAGGCGTGGATCGTAGCCGCGATCTGGCCCAGTCCGACCTTGTTGGTGACCGCGAGCGACAGCTCACCGAGCATGTCGCCGGCGTGATCGGCAACCAGAGTCGCGCCCAGGATGCGATCCTTACCCTTCTGCACGTGCAGCCGGAGGAAGCCCTCGTCGCTGCCTTCGAGCACCGATCGGTCGACATCGGAGAGTGGAATCGTGACCGTTTCGACCTCGAGCCCCTGCTTCTCGGCGTCCTGCTCGTACATGCCGACGTGGGCGATCTCGGGATCGGTATAGGTGCACCAAGGAACCACCAGGTCGCCGGCCTTCTTGCGCCCAAAGAACAGCGAGTTCTGGATCGCGATCCGAGCCAGGGCGTCGGCGACGTGGGTGAATTTGAACCGGGACGCGACGTCACCGACCGCGTAGATCTTCTTGTTGGAAGTGCGAAGGCGGTCGTCGACTTGGACGCCGTGTTTGGAAAAGTCCACGCCGGCAGCTTCGAGCCCGATACCGTTGACATTGGCGACTCGCCCGACCGCCAGGAGCAACTTGTCGAAGCGCATCTCCCGGGTGGTCTCGCCTCTTTCGAAAGAAATCAAGGTCTCGCTGTTGCGGGTTTCGACGTTCTGGATATTGACGCCGAGCTGGAGGTCGACGCCGTCGCGGATCAGGGCCTGCTGGACGATCTCCGCGGCGTCGGCGTCCTCGCGTACCAGCACATGAGGGGCGATATCGAATATCGCAACCCGGCTGCCGAAACGAGCGAAGGACTGAGCCAGCTCGCAGCCAATCGGACCCCCCCCGATGACGGCCAGCGTCTCGGGCAGCTCGGTGAGGGTGAATACGGTCTCGTTGGTCAGATACTGCGACTCTGCAAGCCCGGGGATCGGCAGAATCATCGGACTGGCACCGGTTGCGATCACGGCTCGGCGGAACCGGAGTCTCTCGCCGCCGACCTCGAGCGCGTCCGAAGCTACGAAGCGGCCCTCGCCGATGAATACGTCGACGCCAAGGCCGCTGAACCGCTCGGCGCTGTCGTGGCGGCTGATATCGGCCCGGAGTCTACGCATGCGCTCCATCACCGCGCCGAAATCGCCGGGGCCCTGGGCCGTCGGCGCGCCGAAGGCGTTGGGAGCCTTGGCTGCGTGCCAGGCTCTTGCCGCGCTGATCAAGGCCTTAGAGGGTACGCAGCCATAGTTGAGGCAATCACCTCCCAGGAGCCTCTTCTCGACCAGCGCGACGCGCGCCCCCAGGCCCGCCGCTCCGGCCGCGCTCACCAATCCTGCGGTGCCGCCTCCGACGACCACGAGGTGATAGCGCTCGGCGGGTTTCGGATTGGGCCACTCGACCGGATGGACGTTGTCGATCAGCCTGAGATTATGGTCGTCGAGGGGCTCGAGAACCTCGCGCAGCGCCGGATCGAGACCTTGCAGGTTCGGGGAGCGACTCGGCTCAGTCATCGGATACCTCCTGGCTCAGCGCGCGTTTGGCGATCCGCGTCACCACGGTGGTCACGATCACCGTAGCCACAAGGCCCAGGGTCAGCACCACCCAGTATCCGGCATCGCGCTCAACCTGGGCCCCGCCGGCAACGGCAGCCAGGCTGCCCAGTGCCTTGCCGTAATAGACGTAAAGAAAGGTGCCCGGGATCATGCCGAAGCACGCAATCAGGTAGTCGCTGAATCGGACTCGCGTGAGGCCGAGTGCGTAGTTGAGAAGGTTGAACGGGAAGACGGGGGAGAGTCGGAGCAAGAAGACGATCTTTCGTCCCTGTTGAGCCACGGCCTGGTCGATGGTCTGAAAGCGAGGCTTGGACTCGAGCTTTCTCTCGACCCAACTCCGAGCCAGATAGCGGGCCACGAGGAATGCCCCGCCGGCGCCGAGCGAAGCGCCGAAAAAGACAAAAAGCGTGCCTCGAGCCAATCCGAAGATTGCGCCCGCGGCCAGGGTCAGCAGCGAGCCCGGGATGAAAGCGACGGTCGCGATCGCGTAGCCGGCGATGAACACCAGTGGCCCCCAGACACCCAGGCTCTCGACCCAGGCCGCGAATTCGGGCACGTAGGAGCCCAGCTGGCGTCCCAGCCAGACCAGGACCACGAGGCCCGCGATGGCCGCAAGGATCTTCAGAGCCCCCGGCAGTCGGCTCGCGGTACGGTTTCCTTTGTCACTCATTGAGGTTAGGCTCTGCGCTGGGAGTTGTTATGGGAGAGGCGGCGCCCGGCATCGACTCGCACCAACCTACGAGCCGGCAGATGAAACGGTTCAGGGCGAGCGCGGTGCGGCTTTCTCTAAGCTGTGGCCCAGAGGGCCGTGGCCAGGAGCACGCCGCTCACGCCTGCCAGCAGCGCCGCGACGGCGGTCAGATTGCCCCAGAGAGTTCCTTCCTTGGCGGTCTTGCCGAGAACGAACAGGCTGAGGCTCGCCAGGATGAGTTGTCCGAAGACCATCGTCGTGGTCAGCCATCCGGCGATGGACTCGCCCGGGGCTTGCCCCAGTGCGCTCTTGAGGTTGACGCCGGCGAGAACGATCGATGCGGCGAAGACCAAGACAGCGCAGATATCCCACTTCCTGGGCCGCGGAAGCTCCCAGCCGAGTATAGGCAGTTTGATCGCGTCCTCTCCCAATGGCTCCTCCCGTTCTTGTCCGTTTGGGCGGACCAGATGGTAGCACAAGCCGGGGTTGTCGAGGTTGCGGGGAGGCCATGCGCGCCATCTTCCACGATTTGCTCAGCGCACAAGAAAAGATCGACAATTTGCACGATTTGTGTTGCTTTTTGAGTTTGTGTGCTCTAAGTTTCGCGCGAACGACAAAAAAGGAGAACAGTTTGACGACTCGAGCCGAAATCTTGAAAGCCGTAAATCGCGAGAAGGTGCGTTTCTTGCGCCTGCAGTTTACCGATTTGATGGGCACCTTGAAGAACGTCGAGGTGCCGCGCAGTCAGTTTGCAAAGGCTTTGGACGGGCAGATCATGTTCGACGGTTCGTCGATCGAGGGCTTTGTCAGGATCGAAGAGTCGGACATGCTGCTGGTCCCGGATCTCGACACCTTTCAGGTGAACCCCTGGGCAAGCGCCGACGGCACTCGAGTCGCGAGACTGATCTGCGACATCTACCGGCCCGACGGGGGCGAGTTCGAGGGTTGCCCGCGCCTGGCGCTCAAGCGGCAGGTCGCCAGGGCGAAGTCCAAGGGCTACAAGATGGTGGTCGGACCCGAGGCCGAGTTTTTCCTGTTCCAGAAGAACAACGCCGGCACGGTTTTGGTGGAGACCCACGACGTCGGCGGCTACTTCGATCTGACACCCGTGGATCTGGGCGAGGAATGCCGGCGAGACATCGTAGTAGTACTCGAGGCCATGGGCTTTGAAGTCGAGGCCGCGCACCACGAGGTGGCACCGGGCCAGCACGAGATCGACTTCAAGTACACCGAAGCCGTGGACGGAGCCGACAAGGTGGCTACCTTCAAGTTCGTGGTCAAGAAGGTCGCGCTCGACCACGGGCTGCACGCCACCTTCATGCCCAAGCCGCTGCTGGGCGTCAACGGCTCGGGGATGCACACTCATCAGAGCCTGCTGGACAAGAACGGCAAGAACGCCTTCTACGCCAAGACCGGTGACTGGCAGCTGTCCAAGGTCGCGATGGGTTACATCGGCGGTATCCTCAACCACGCCAAGGGCTTCGTGGCGGTGACCAACCCGCTGGTGAACTCCTACAAGCGGTTGGTTCCCGGCTATGAGGCTCCCACCAATATCGCCTGGTCAGAGAAGAACCGAAGCCCGCTGGTCCGGGTGCCGGCCAAGCGGGGCATGTCGACTCGCTGTGAAGTCCGCATTCCGGATCCCGCCTGTAACCCGTATCTGGCATTTGCCGTCATGCTCGCCGCCGGGCTGGACGGGATCGCCAACAAGGCCCACGCCGGCCCTCCGGTCAACAAGAACATCTTCGCCATGAGCCAGCGCGAGAAGAAGCGCCGCAGGATCGAAGAGTTGCCGGCCGACCTCAATAGCGCACTCGACGCCCTCGAGAAGGACAAGGTCATGATGGCGGCTCTGGGCGATCACATCGCCGGCCATTTCTTGCACGCCAAGCGCCTGGAGTGGGCCGACTACATCAGCTACGTACACCCCTGGGAGCAGGATCGGTACTTGGGGGCCTGTTAGAAAACCCGATGATCTAGTCCTGGGGCGAGCCGGTCGCCCGGTGCTCCGGCCTCAGAAGGTCGAGGACCGTCTTGACCGGAGTGAAAGTGGCGAGCGGAACTTCTACGAATGCCGTGTTCCAGCCGGCCATTGCGCCATTCCAGAGTCCCGGGCGCTCGAGAACTCTGATGGTCTCTCCTCGGTGCTGCTTGCTCGCCACCAAACTCGCGCGGGGATCGGCGAATCGAGACAGATCGTAGGACTTGCCTTTGCGATCCAGCAGAGAGCACACGACGTCCACCGGGTTGAAGTGGCTGGCGCTCTCGAGGATCTCGGCCTGGTCGGCCGACTCGAGATCGATCTGGCTCGTCTCGACGATCTGGCCGGTCTCTCCGAACCCTGGACTCTCGACCCAGAACGGCCCGCCGCCGGGCTCACCGACGTTCTCGACGACGCCGCAGACCCTCAACGGGCGGTCCAGCCGCTCGATGAGGAAAGCGCGAAGCGTAGCCGGCGGTTCGGTTGTGATCTGGCTGGAGAGTCCGAGAGTCAGGTGGTCTTGGCAGAACGAGAGAGCATCTTCGGCGGCGGCCGCGTCGCCCCGCTCGAGCCTGTCGAGTAGCTCGGAAATAGCGGTTCTCAAACGGAGGAGATGTCCTCCGAGGCGCTTTTTCCAGACGGCCGACTGCTGATGACGCCAGGCCGGAGCGATGTTGTCGATGTTCTTGATGAAGATCACATCGGCGTCGATGCGGCCCAGATTGGTGATCAGTGCGCCGTGACCGGCGGGGCGAAACACCAGATG
>JAAENP010000217.1 GCA_024224155.1 bacterium | reverse complement strand
TCGACGTCGACCTTGACGATGTGGGTCAGGGCCCGGAAGTAGATCAGCGGTTGGATATCGCCGAGCCGGGTCTGTCCGAGGACCTCCAGGACGGCGACGCAAAGGGCCAGGGTGATCAGCAGGATCAGCCCGGCGGTCCGGGTGGCGCGCAGAGCGGATGTCAGCATGCGGGGACGTTCAGTTGACTGGTCGACCTATCGTCGAGACCGATGAATTGACTTCTTCTGATCGGCTGTGGCGGTGAGTGGTCTACTTGTCGACGATGGCCGTGAAACGGGCGCTTTCTTCGACGGTGAAACCGTTGTGAATCGTGACTGTCTCGCCGGCGTGGAAGGTCACGTCACCGCCCGGAGCCGCGACCGTGTAGGCGCCCAGATTGCCCACAATGAGCTCCGTGCAAGCGCTCTCCAGCAGAGTCCCGCTGACGGTGGCGCCAGGGAGATCGTTGATTAGCGGAGAGCAGGCGAGTACCTCGAAGGCGCTGGTGCCGCTCCAGGGGCCGTTGGAGAACGGGTTGCGGGTCCGAACGCGCCACGAGTGGGGGCCGACCGCGAGCGCCGTTGCCGGAGTGGCCGAGCAGAGCCCGCCGGAACACACGTTCGACGCGAGATAAGTCTGTTGGATGAGGTTGGTGTCCACTTCGAGGTCGTACTCGGTAGCGTTGGCGACCTCGCTCCACTCGTAGATCGGTGTGGTGTCGAAAACGTCCGTGTTGGGATAGCCCGGAGAACTGGCAGCGGGCGGCGCCGTCCAGACCGAAAAGGCACCGCTCGCGCTCCAACTTCCGACTCCCCGGAGATTGCGGGTTCTCACCCGCCAGGTATGGTCGCCGTCGGCGAGGGCCGACATCGGGTCGAACGAGCAGACCCCGCCGGCGCAGATGTCCTCTTCCGGGTGCCACCGCTCATAGCCGGTACCGCCATCGACCTCGAGAAAGTACCAGTCGGAGTGCGCGTGCTCGTTCCAGCTGAAGAGCGGCGTGCTGTCGGTGACGTCGCCCGAGGGCCCAGTGAGGGTCGCCGCGCCGGGCAGCGGTGTCAACGTGATCGGGACCTGGAAGATGGGGGCCATGGTCGTGTAGCCGTTCTGGTTCACGTGCCCCGGGTCGCCCGGGACGAGCCGGGCGTGGAAGCGCACGTTGTAGCAGGCCTGGTTCGGGCAGAGCGCCGTCCAGACGTCGACGTAGGCCCGGTTTTTCTCGCCGGCGAGGGCGACGATCTTGTTCTTCAGCTCCAGGGTCACCGGCTCGAGAGGATCGCCCGTCCAGGTGCCGAGTGGCGTCCCGGCCAGCAGTCGGCGAATCGTGCTGGCAACCACGCTGTGGACGCACTTGTCGGTCGCCTTTTGGATCATCGCACCGAGATCGTTTTTGGTCGTCGTGGTCGAGATGCCGGGGAAGCCAGCGAGGATTGCCGAGACGTTGTTCGTGCCCTCCATCAGCAGCAGCACGTCGCCCGCGTTCGAGTCCGTGCACCGGCTGGTCTCGAGGGGCTCGCCGGCAAGCTCGATCCGGCTCACAGCGGCAGGGGTGCCCTCTCCGGCGACGCCCCGATTGAAAACGTCGTTGGGAATGCCGGCCAGGGCGAGAGCGTTCTCCAGCCGCCAGTGATAGCCGCATTTTGTCGGGTAGCTGGTAGCTGCGATCGTGCAATCGAGACCGGCGGGCCAGTCTAGGAAAAACCCGAATGGGAAGGCGGGGCTTGGGGGCGTACCGCCTCGGGTGATGCTGTCGCCGAAGGCCCAGTAGTCGGTCGCCGCCGCGCCCGGAGCGGTCATGGAAACCAGGGCCAGGCAAGCCAGCAGAGCTACTCCGAAGTTCCTCACGGCTGCTCGATCCAATCGATCCGGCGCCAGGGCAGCTCGTCGGACACCACCTCGTTCGCCGGGACTTCGGTCACGAAACGGAGTTGGACCGAGGTCTCTTCGTCGCTCAGAACCAGCGGCCGCGCTTCCCCGGGTGACCGGCTCATCGCCGCCCGGCGCCTCAGCCGGCCGTCGGCGTCGATCTCGATCAGCGCCCAGGAGCGAGGCGTCGCCGTCTGGTAGAGAAACCCGGCGCCGCGAGCGGTCGGGAACAGGGTCGGATGGATCGCGCCCTCTTCACTGGGGATGCCGGCATCGATCCACGAGCCGTCGGCAAAGCGCGCGAGGTGCAGGCGGTAGTCCTTGCCGTCGTACTGGCTCCAGGCCACGAGCGCGCCACCCGGGACCGCGACGACTCTCGGCATGATGTCCGGGACGGTGTTCTCCGGATGAAGCTTCGCCGGTGAGCTCCATCCGCCGTTCTGGTGGCGACTCCAGAAGACCTCGTCGTCGCCCGCGTCCACCGCCGCCCACACCAGCAGATGCGAGCCGTCTCCCAGGACGGCTCCGCTCAGCGCCAGCTGGGCTTCGCCGGTCATCGGCGAGACGGTCTCGACCGGTTCCCAAGAAACTCCGGTCCAGCGCGAAGCCATCACCGCGTTCCTCTCGCCGCCGTCGCCCTCGAGCCAGGCCAGTCCGGTGAGCTCGCCCTTCTCGAGCAAGAGCGCCGGCGCCATGCGAAAGGCTTCCATGGTTTTGGCCGGAGGCTCGAGCCGCTCGACCTCGCCGCCCGTTTGGCGCAGCAGCACGAGTTGGTAGCCGGCGTCCGTCCAGCGGTGTCCGGCAGCGATCCAGCCGCCGGGAAGCTCATGAAAGGCCGACAGCGTTGTCCCCTGGGAAACCTCGACTGCGGTTGTCGGGCCCGCCGGCTCCTCGATCCGGTAACCCTCGAGGGTCTCCACCAGGGTCAATCCCCGGCCTTCCGGAGACTGGATCACGCGGTGCTGAGCCGCCATCGGTCCGGCGGCGGTCAAGAGAGCGGCGAGGCCTATGAGAATCGAGCGCATCGGGGAGGAGGTGGGTGGGGAGAGAAGGGTCATCGGCGACGTCGCAAACTCGAGGCCAGTCCCCAAGCCGCCTGCCCCCGCAAGCTACTCTATTGAGGCTCGGGCACGGGTTGCAAGTCGGCAGGGCTCGATGGGGCCCTGCAGCCGCCCGGACCCAGGACGGATTCCAGGTAGTTCTTCCTGATCAGATGACGCGCCGAACGGCGGGCGATCTGATCGCTCGGGTGCCAGATGTCGCCCGGGCTCTCGGTCAGCACGATTCCCTCACCGACCGCGGACTTCAAGGGCTCGATCAGGTCGTAGAACGGGATCCCGAGCTCCTCGAAGATCTCGAGACTGAGCGCCCGGCTCCGCTTCTCGTAGGCGGTCCAGTCCTCCAGGGGCTTGAACACCGGCACCAGGATGATGTTGAAACCGATGCCGTTCGCGTCGAGATCGCGTTTCAGCTCACTCAGCGCGGCCCGGGTCTCCTTCTCTGTGGTGATCGGGTCGTTCTCGAGCATCCGCGAGATCCGCGCCCGCAGGTAGTGGCGGTAGAGATGGCTCCAGCCCGCCAGGGCGACGTTCCTTTTCGACAGATAGGCGTGCGGGTTGACTACCACCAATTCGTCGTCGTCGTCGCGAAACAGGACCGGCGTGGCGACGAAATCGTTGTTGTGGAAGACGAGGGTGACGTGATCCGGCTCGACGCGATGATTCCAGCGCAAGTAGTACTCGACCTCCTGGCCGGTGTTGAAGCCCTCGACCCCGGCATTCCAGAACTCGACCGGGCTGTCTCGACACCGGTTGACCAAGATCTCCTGCATGCGCCAGCGGTGGGTGACCGAGTCACCGAGAAACAGCAGCCTCGTCGTGCCCGCGCTCTTGGCGAGCGGATAGTGGTTGACCACGGTGCCGAAGTCCGAGTATTCCCCCGAACCGAGCACCGGCCGGAAGCCGAGATCGTCGTCCACCGTGTAGGTACTGTGCGAGTTGTCGGGCACGGCCTCCCATTGCCAGTGCGGAATAGGATCCGGGACCGGCGCGATCAGCCGCACGACGAGCTCGGCCACCAGGATCGCCAACCCGGCGGCGCCGGCGGACACCGCTACCCGGGCCATGATGATGGGCAGGCGGCGCGGCATCGGACTGCGGAGTATCTCATCATTACCGTGGCGAACCGGCGCGCCCGGTCCGCCCGGTCCGCCCGGTCCGCCAGGTTCGCCAGATTCGCCAGATTCGGATGCTAGGGTGTACATGAGGTAGAGATGGGAAGCAGCCGCGTAGGGTCTGCGGTCCTGCTTGCGACTCTGTCGCTTTCCAGCGCGGGCTCGAGCTTCGGGCAGGCTCCTCGGCTGGTCAAGGATCTGAATACCTCCGGCGACGGTTCGGGCGCTTTTCTCCGGGCCGAGATGGGTGGCCACATCTATCTGGTGGCCTCCGAGCCGGATCACGGCCGCGAGCTCTGGAAGACCGACGGCACCGAGGAAGGCACCACCCTGGTCAAAGACGTCTGGCCCGGACCTACACCCTCGGAGACCTTCTACGTGGCCAACGCCGGCGGCACCCTCTTCTTTTCGCCCGACACCGAGGAGTTCGGGAAGGAGCTTTGGAAGAGCGACGGGACCGAGGCCGGCACGGTTCTGGTAAAGGACATCCTCCCGGGTCCGGAGCCCTCGTTTCCGGAGCACTTCGTGGCGGTGAACGACACGCTGTTCTTCCTGGCCGATGATGGAATACATGGCAGAGAGCTCTGGAAGAGCGACGGCACCCACGCCGGTACGGTCCTGGTCAAGGACATCTTTAGCGGAGACGAGTTCGCATCGGGTCCGTTCCGGCTCACTGCTTCCGGCGAGAGGCTCTTCTTCGGGGCCGACGACGGCGTCCACGGCGAGGAGCTGTGGGTCAGCGATGGGACCGAAGCCGGGACCCGTCTGGTCAAGGACATCTATCCGGGCGAGAGGGATTCGCGGCTCGACGATCTTTACGACTGGAGCGGCACGCTCTATTTCGCCGCGGCAGACGACGAGCACGGTCAGGAGCTCTGGAGAAGCGACGGCACCGGGGCCGGCACGGTTCTCGTGCGAGACATCTACCCGGGGCCGCGCTGGTCCTTCCCCGGCGGTTTTTCGGCCGTGGGTGACGCGCTCTTCTTCGCGGCCGAGGACCCGGACACCGGCGCCGAGCTTCACAAGACCGACGGCACCGAAGCCGGCACCGTCCTGGTCAAGGATCTGAGACCCGGGGAGCGCAGCTCGTTTCCGTCGGTGATTCTCGGCGTCGACGGGACCGCGTTTTTCTTCGCCCGCAGCGAAGACTTCGAAGATCCCGAATTGTGGACGAGTGATGGCACCGAGGCCGGAACCGTCCTGGTCAGCAAGATGCAGCCGGCCGAGGGCTACCTGCCCGATCCGGCTCTGGCGTTCGCTGGCAGGCTCGTCTTTGCCGGCGAGGGCGACGATCGCGGCGTCGAGCTCTGGGCGAGCGACGGCACCGCCGCAGGCACGGTCCGAATCAAGGACATCTCCGTCGGTTCCGAGTCGTCGGAGCCCCTCGACCTGTTTCGGTTCGGAGGTCGAGTCCTCTTCTCGGCTGACGACGGCCGTCATGGGCGGGAGCTCTGGGCTACCGACGGAACGGAGGCCGGAACCGCCTTGGTGCGGGATATCAATGCCAAGGGGACCCTCGACGGGGGTGCCGCCGGGCTGTTGGAGCTCGGTGGCATCCTCTATTTCGCGTCAGAGGACCGCGGCGACGGGCGCGAGCTCTGGCGCAGTGACGGCACCGCCGCCGGCACCTTCATGGTGCGCGACATCAACCCGGCGGGCGACGGCTTCGGGTTCGATATCGAGTCCGCGGGCGGCCGGCTGTTTTTCTACGCGAATGACGGTGTCCATGGCGAGGAGCTCTGGACGAGTGACGGCACCACCTCGGGGACGCGACTGGTGATGGACATCGTCCCGGGCAACGAGGTTCACAGGGGGTCGTCGAGCCGCCTCTCGCCACTGGTCGGCTCCGAGAGTTTCGTGTACTTCAGTCATTTTTCGGGCGAGCAATGCACGCTGTGGCGCAGCGACGGCAGCTTCGAGGGCACCATCGCGGTGTTCAGCAGTCCGAGCTGCCCCCTACCGCAGGCTTCGGTGGGCGAGCTGGTGTTCTTCAGTAACGGCCTGGAGCTCTGGCGCAGCGACGGCACGCCGCGGGGCACGTTCGCGATTGCGGAGATCGACGTTCTGGGCAGCTTCAAGGGTTTCTCGGGAGAGTTCCTGCCGTTTGGGAATCTTCTTCTCTTTGTTCCGGGCGACAGCGAGCCCGGGCGCGAGCTGTGGCGGACCGACGGCACCCGCGCCGGCACCTTCGTCGTCAAGGACATCGCTCCGGGTCCGGGCTCTTCGCATCCCGGTCATCTGGTCGAGCACGATGGCCTGGTCTTCTTTCAAGCCGATGACGGCGTTCATGGCGCCGAGCTCTGGCAGACGGACGGAACCGCAGCCGGAACCTCGATGGTCGCGGATCTCGCTCCAGGACCGGAATCGTCGTCGCCTCGGCCCTTGGATGGCGTGAACGGCACGATGTTCTTCGTCGTCGCCACCACCGAGCCCGACGGGCTGGTCCGAAGCGAGCTCTGGAAGACCCGGGGCGCCGGTCGCGAGACTCGATTCGTGAGTGCCGCGGTTCAACCGTTCTTCGCTCCAGCCAAGGCCTTCGGGAACCATCTCTACCTCGCCTCCAGAGACCGGGCGACCGGCAACGAGCTCTGGCGGAGCGAGGGCACGAGGAAAGGCACGGTTCTCGTGGCCGATATCCAGGCCGGCGACGGAGACTCGAGCCCGTCGGACTTCACGGCGGCGGGAAGAAACCTGTTCTTCAATGCCACATCGAACAGGTACGGTCGCGAGCTCTGGGTCGTCGGTGCCGGATCGACCGGCGGGGAAGCCGGCAAACTGACCACGGTCCCGGATCTCGATGGTCTCGGCAGCGACGAGGTTGCCGGACTCTTCTCGAACGTCATCGTGCGGGACGCGGCCTCGGGTGCGGAGATCCTCGAGACGCTACTCGGACCTCGGCGGGGTTGGAGTGCGGTCGACTTCGAGCCGCTATCCGATGTCAACGGCAACGGTACAGCCGAGCTGGCGATTCTGGCCCGCAAGCGCAACCGGATGCGCGTCTTCGTGCGCGACGCACTGACCGGGGAGCTGCTGGCGACTCTGCGCCAGCGGCGCAATCACCATCCGCTGGACCTCGAGGTGATTCCGGGTGGGGGCGGCGGTCCGCCTCGACTGACGGTTCTCAGCCGTCGCGGTCTGGCACAGCCGAGTTGGTTGACCGTGACGAGCCTTGCCGGCGCCAGGGTTCTCGAGCTCCCGCTGGGCGAGGATTTCGAGGCGCTGGATCTCGAGGTGGCGCCGGCGCTCGAGCGCAATGGTCGGCCAATGCTTGTCGTGCTCGGTCAGTCGGGTCCGGGGGATCGAGCGAGGTTGCTGGCGGTCGATCCGGAGACCGGCTCTCTCGAGGCCGATTGGAGCCTGCGTGAAGGGTTCATCCCGGTGGACCTCGAGACTGTCCAGCAGAGACCGCATGCTCCCGGGCGGGCGGCGGTACTCGTCGAGAGGGAAACGAAGGGCGCAGTCCGAGTCCTGACCGTCGACCTTCAAAGCGGTGAGACGCTCAAGACGATGCGGTTCGGCAAGAAATACCGGGCGCTCGATCTGGAGCCCGCGCCGGGCCGGAAGGGCTCGGTCGGGCCGGCTGTTTCGGTTCTCCGAGTGCGGAACTCCGATCGGCAGGTTCGCGTCTCCTCCAGAGATGCTTTCTCCGGGCGCAAGCTCGGCGCTGCCGTCTTCGGCGACGTGCTGTTGGCGCTCGATCTCGCCACTCTTGGCGACCTCGACGGCTCCGGAGGATTCGAGACGGTGGTGCTCGGCGAGGCAGGGTGCGCCGAGGGCGGCAAGGCGATCTTGCTCCGGGACTCGGCAACCGGCTCTCGACTCGGCTGCCACCCGCTGCCGTGACCGGGCCGCCAAGTACGGGGATCTAGACGCCTTCGCGAAAAAACCGAGCCCGAGAGATGCCGAGCGCATCGCCGGATGGTGTCTCAGGGTAGTCGGGAGTAGTGGAGACTGGCACGCCTCTCGTGAGAGTCTGCGGCTTGCGAACCGGCGAGTGTTTGCGGTGCTGAGTGCAAGACTGGAGGAAACCGTGTACGACGACGAATTGGAATTGCTCGGCGAGGCCGATCGGCGCGCGGCCGATTATCTGCGCGGGATCGACCGGCGCGCGGTCTTCCCGGGCGACAAGGCGCGCGCCGCGCTGCGCGGGTTCGAGGAGCCGCTGCCACCACATCCCTCCGATCCCGCCGAAACGCTGAGACTCCTCGACGAGCTCGGCTCGCCGGCAACCACGGCGACGAACGGGCCTCGGTACTTCGGATTCGTGATCGGCGCGACGCTGCCGGCGGCGGCCGCGGCCGAGCGATTGACGGCCGCTTGGGACCAATGCGCCTCGTCGTATATCAACTCACCGGCGGCGGCGACTATCGAATCGGTGGCCGGCCGCTGGCTTCTGGAGATCTTGGATCTGCCGGCCGAGTCCGCGGTCGGCTTCGGGACCAGCGCCACCGCTTGCGGCCTGGCGTGCCTCGCCGCGGCCCGGCGCGCTCTTCTCGGCCGCCAGGGTTGGGACTTCGACGGCGACGGACTGGCCGGAGCTCCCGAGGTCCGCGTCGTGATCTCGGAGACCGGGCACATCACCATGCGTCGGGCGCTGCGGGTTCTGGGTTTCGGCGAGCGCCGGCTGATCGACGCCCCGACCGACGACTTCGGCCGGGTGGACCCCGCTCGACTGCCCGAGCTGGACGACCGGACGATCCTCTGCCTGCAGGCCGGCGAGGTGAACACCGGTGAGTTCGATCCTTTCTTGCCGCTGGTCGAAGCGGCGAAAGAGGCGGGGACCTGGGTCCACGTCGACGGAGCCTTCGGCCTGTGGGCGCGGGCCTCGGAGGCCACCCGGCGTCTGGCCGAGGGCGTTGGTGGAGCCGACAGCTGGACCACCGACGGCCACAAGTGGTTGAACACGCCCTACGACGGCGCGGTCGCGATCTGTCGAGACGCCGCCGCCTTGAGCGACACGCTCCAGTCGGATGCGGTGTACTTGACGGCGGAGCCACGGGCTCAGAAGAACCTGACGCTCGAGTTCTCGAGGCGCGCCCGGGGCGTGCCGATCTGGGCCGCGCTACGCAGCCTGGGCAGGGAAGGTGTCGGCGAGATGGTCGAGCGGCACTGCCGGCAGGCCAGGAGGTTGGCCCGGGGCCTGGCCGAGCGGGGTGTGGTGATTCTCAATCGGGTGGTGCTCAATCAAGTTCTGGCGACGCTCCCAGACGACGGTGATGTCGCCGGCTTTCTGGAGCGTGTGCAGGACGGTGGGAAGATCTGGTTCGGCGCCTCGAAGTGGAACGGCAAGCCGGTGTTTCGGCTGAGCGTGTCCTCGTGGCGCACGACCGATGACGACATCGAGCTCGCCATCGAGGAGATAGCACGGGCATGGCGTTCGGGCTAGTCCGACGGATGCTGATTCGGCTGCGAAGCTTGGGCGGCCGCTATCGTCACCGCTTCGGCGAGCGCCCGGACGTCCCCGGCGCTGGTTTCGTAGCTGGTGATGCAGGCCCGCAAAACCGGGTCGTTCGCTCCCAATCGCACCGGTGAGATCCAGAAGTCCTTTGCGAGCCGACCCGCGATGCTCTCGGCGGACGTGCTTCCGTCCTCGATCTCCGGCCGGGTGAAGCAGACCACCGGCAGAGGCGTGCGATTGACGATCCGCCAGCCGCGGCCGTCGAGATCGCGGCGAAGCAGTTCTCCCATTGCGGCCTGGTGCTCGATCGCGTCCCGGTAGCCCTCCGAGCCGAGCGCCGCCAGGCTCATGAAGAGCTTGAGGCCGATGTGGCGGCGGGTCCACTGGATGGTCCAGGTATACGGGTCGGCGGTGTCTTCGATGTCCACCGGCATATAGGGTGTGGCCACGGCGAACGCCCTGCGGACCGATTCGGGGTGGGTGCAGAAGAACATGCCAGCCCCCATCGGCACCGACAACCACTTGTGCGCGTCCCAGGTCACCGAGTCGGCCCTTTCGATCCCGGCGAGCTCGGGCTGCAGCCGGGGCGAAAGACACGCGGCACCGCCCCAGGCCGCGTCGACATGGAACCAGAGTTTTTCCTGCGCGCAGACAGTGGCCAGCTCGGCCAGCGGATCGATGATGCCGCCGCCGGTGCTGCCCGCGGTTCCGACGACCAGTAACGGCCGCCGGCCCTCGCAGCGGTCGTGTGCGATCGCTTCGCGTAGAGCGGGAACACTGAGCCGAAAGGAGTCATCCGTCGGGACGGTCCGCACCGCTCGACTCCCGAGACCGCTGGTCATGGCCGCCTTCTTGATCGAGTGATGACTCTCGGAAGATACGTAGACGACCGGTGGCCCGGGGGGGCGAGTTAGGCCGAACTCGGCCAGTCCGGACTCGGCCAGACCGAGCTCTGAATACTCCGGGTAGGCGTGGTTCAAGGCCGCGAGCAGAGCGGATTGGTTGGCCTCCGCGCCGCCGGTCGTGAAGGTGGCGGCGATGCGGTCGGGATCGAAGCCGAGGCGGCCGGCGAGATAGAGCAGCGTGTACCGCTCGATCTCGTTCGCGGCCGGTGCGTGCGACCAGGCCGCGAGCTGGGGATTGAAGCCCGCGACCAGCACATCGGCGGCGACCGAGGCCGGGAAGACGTTCGGATTGAAGAGGCCGAAGTACCTGGGGTGCGTGACATGAACGTTCCAGCTCGCCATCATCGAGCTCACGTCCTCGACCAGTTGCTCGGCGGGCCAGGGCCGGGAGAAGTCGCCATAGCGTTCGGCCAGACCTTCGCGCACCACGCCGGCAGAGACCGTCGGCGTGATGGCGGTCTTCCGAATCTTGGTCCTGAACCTGTCGACTCGATCGGTCGCGGCGTCGAGATAGCGTCGAAGGCTCATGGGCGTCTCACCCGGCGAGCTCATCGCGGATCTCGATTCTCCTGCCATGGCGGTGGGTCGGCAACCACGATCGAGAAGCGACCGAAGTCGTACTCCCGGTTGCCGTCGGTCAGGATGAACGGAGCGCTCTCCTCCTGCATCTCCCGAAAGGCGTCTCGGAATCGGACGAGCTCGCTCGGCGGCAGGCTCGGCTCGTTGTGCGCCGGTAGAACGATCTCCACCGAGTCGGCAAGGCCGGCCAGGCGTTCGGCCGTTGTGGCGTAGTCGCTGAAGCTCGCGCCCGGCAGGTGAGCATAGAGGGGAGCGGGGTAGAAGGTGTCACCCGTGAAAAGCAGTCCGCGCTTCCGGTCCAGAAGGCAAAGGGAGTCAGGGGCGTGCCCGGGGGTCAGCAACACCTCGATCCGGACGTCGCCGAGGGATATGACCTGCTCGTCTTCGATCGCGTGCGAGATCGTGAAAGGGCGCGACACGTAGCCATCGGTCGAGAATCCGTCCGGAGTCTCCTTCCAGATCCAACCCGGCCCGACGAACTCGGCGATGTCCTCGTGGGAGCGCCCCTGCGCGTGAGCCCGGGTGTACTCGAGATCGGTTCCGTAGACGGTGTCGAATGCGTGGTTGCCGCCGACGTGGTCATAGTGGGTGTGCGAGTTGAGGACGACGATCTCTTTGTCGGTCAACTCTCCGGCCACGCGACGCATGTCTCCGATCCCGAGCCCGGTGTCGAAGACTAGAGCCCGCTCCGAACCGACGATCAGATACGAGATCACCTCCTCGAACTGACCCGGCTCGTAGATCGCGAGCACTCCGGCCCGGATCCGGTAGACCTCGAACCAGTCCTGGCTCTGCTCGACTCGTGGGAACTCCGACCAGGCCGCCCGGGGCAGGGCATCCCACCAGCGGTCCTTTCCCCCGCCGCGATTGAGGACCTGCTCGTTGTCCGATACCGCCGGTGAGGGCGTCGGCCCCTCGAGCCGGCAGCCGAGGCACAGGCTGGCGAAAATCACGGCGGCGATAGCCCGCGAGGCCACCCATCTATACGGGGGTTCTCCCGCCCAAAAGGGTTGACCGGTCTGCAAAGGCATGCAAATATCCGATTCGAGAAACCTAGATAAGACGAGTCGGTTCCGGGCTGTTCCCGGTTCAGGCTCCGAGTCTAACTTTACGGAGGAGGCCATAATGAACCGTAGCAGACTCAGAGATACGCTCTTGGTGACGGGACTGGCCCTGATTCTCGCAGCCGGTGTCGCGCCGCAGGCGTACGCGCAGGACGAGGGCGAGGGCACCGAGCAAGCCGAGGGCGACGCCGCTGAAACCACCGAGGCCAAAGAAGCCCAAGAGTTCTCCGACGTCATTGTCGTGACCGGCACCCGCGCGCAACCGCGCTCGGTGGTCGAATCGATGGTGCCGATCGACGTGCTTTCGAGCGAAGACTTCACCAACCAGGGAGAAACGGACGTCACCACGCTCCTGAGGACGGTAGCTCCCTCCTTCAACGTCAACATGCAGCCGATTGCCGACGCGGCCACGGTCGTTCGCCCGGCCAATCTGCGGAACCTGGCTCCCGACCACACCCTCGTGCTGGTCAACGGCAAGCGTCGCCACCGCGCGGCGGTCATCGCTTGGCTGGGCAACGGCGTCGCCGACGGCGCCCAGGGTCCTGATCTCTCGGCGATTCCGGCGATTGCCCTGCGGCAGGTCGAGGTGCTCCGCGATGGCGCCTCCGCCCAGTACGGCTCGGACGCCATCGCCGGCGTCATGAACTTCATGCTTAAGGACGCGAGCTCAGGCGGCAGCATCGAGATCAAGAGTGGTGCCTATGCCGCTGGCGACGGAGACACGCTCACAGTGGCCGGCAACGTCGGCATACCGCTGGGCGCGAACGGTTTCCTCAACCTGAGCGGCGAGTTCGGTTCGGCCGATCCGACCGATCGCAGCGTGCAGCGAGACGATGCCGCCGCCCTGATCGCCGCGGGCAACACCGACGTGAGGGTTCCCGCGCAGATCTGGGGATCGCCTGAGTTCGAGGACGACACCAAGCTGTGGGCCAACTTCGGGACCGTGATGAACAACGGCCAGCAGTTTTACGGCCAGGCCAACTACGTCAGCAAGACGGTCACCGGCGGGTTCTTTTTCCGTAATCCCAACACCCGCGGTGCTGTCTTCAGCGGCGACGGCGGCGACACGCTGCTGATCGGCGATCTTCTGGACGCCCAGGACGGTGTTCTGGACGGTTCGGCCGGCTGCCCGACCGTCGCCGTGACCAACGACGTCCCGGATCCGGCCGCGCTGGCCGAGGTCTTTGCCAATCCCAACTGCTTCTCCTTTCAGGAGCTCTTCCCCGGCGGCTTCACTCCCAACTTCGGCGGTGACGTCACCGACAACTCGATCGTCCTCGGGCTCCGGGGTTCGACCAACGGTGGTCTGGCCTGGGACGCGAGCGTCAGTCAGGGCTCGAACGAGGTCGATTTCTTTATCGTCAACACCGTCAACGCCTCGCTCGGCCCCGACACGCCGACGGAGTTCGATCCCGGTCTCTACAAGCAGGATGAGTTGAATTTCAACTTCGATGTTTCGAAGCAGGTCAATAACAAGACCAACGTGGCTGGCGGCGTCGAGTGGCGCGAAGAGGAGTTCGAGATCGGCATCGGCCAGCGCGAGTCGTTCCTCATCGGCCCGCTGGCAGAGCAGGGCTTCAGTTCGGCCTCCAACGGTTTTCCGGGATTCAGCGACATCGCGGCCGGCAGCTGGAGCCGCAGCAACTGGGCCGTCTACGGCGACGTCGAGAGGAACAGCTCAGATCGGAAGTGGACCTACGGCGTAGCCGTTCGCTTCGAGGATTTCGAGGACTTCGGCACCACCACCAACGGCAAGCTCTCCGGCCGCTACCAGGTCAACGATCGCTTTCAGCTTCGGGCCAGCGCCAGCACCGGTTTCCGGGCACCCACGCCGGGCCAGTCAAACGCCTTCAACGTGTCGACGGAGTTCGACTTTGATCTCATGGATCTGGTCAACAATGGCACGATTCCGTCGTCTTCTGCGGCGGCCCAGTTGAGGGGCGGCGAGCCGCTCACGGCCGAGGAGTCGACCAATATCGCCGCCGGCTTCGTTTACGACAACGGACCGTGGACGTTCACACTCGACTTCTTTCAGATCCAGCTGGACGATCGCCTGACCCTGACCCAGAACTTCTCGCTCACTCAGCAAGAGGTCGATCAACTGGTCTCGGAGGGCATCACCAGCGCCGCCAACCTGCAGAATTTCCGCTTCTTCACCAACGACTTCGACACCGAGACCCAGGGCTTCGATGTCGTAGCTACCTATACCCCCGAGGGCATGGGCGGAAAGACCAACTTCAGCTTCCTCCTAAACAGCACCGAGACCGACGTCACCAAGTTCAATCCGGACACCCTGGACGACACGCGTATTCGTGAGCTCCAGGAAGCCTTGCCGGAGACCCGCGCCACCATCTCGGCCAACCACAAGATGGACAACGGCCTGCGGCTGCTGGGTCGGGCGAGCTACTACGACGGTTGGTTCGATTCCGAAGACGACGCATCGTACGGCGGCGAGTATGTCCTCGATCTCGAGGCGGCCTATGCGCTGAACGACAGCGTGAGCGTCATTGTGGGCGCCCAGAACGCGCTCGACACGTTCCCGAGTGAGAACGTCGGTGCGCGCTCGGGTGTCGGTAATCGCTACAGCCAGTACACTCCCTTCGGGTTCAACGGTGCGTTCTACTACGCCCGGATCAAGTACGACTTCGAGACCAGCTGGGGCAGGTAGCACCCAAGGTACACGACCAGGAAGGCGGCTCCCGAACGGGAGCCGCCTTTTTTTCTACAGAGGGAGCGGTCAACCTCCGCTTGCCCTCGGGCGAAGCGAAGGGTGTCGACCGGTCTCAACGCGTAGACAGGTAGTTGTCGAGGACGAAGCTCCCGGAGCTGTCGCCCGAGGCTCCGGCGGGCAGCCCCAGCCGCACCTTGTTCACCACCCGGCCGTGGTTGGACAGGTCGTCGACGACCGCCCGGAGCTTGCCTCGCTTCACCAGGGCGGCGCGACCGTCCGGAACCGATCGTCCGGAGGCGCTCGACCATTCGATCTCGAGCCGAGCCACGCCCTTTGCGGGCACCCGAGTGCTCCCGATCTCCCGGAAGCCACCTTTCTCGCGCGCGAACAGGCGAGCCCGGAACCGCGCTCCGGCGCGCTCCAGCATCAGCCTGGCCTGGCCGCTGCCGGCGCCCAGGCGAAGAATCTCGATTTCATCCCCCCCTCCGAGCTCCAGTCCGGCGGCGTCGAGGTCGAAGCTCACAACTACGCTCGCCTCTTTGGCGGGGCGCTTGGACTGCAGGTAGGAGCGAGTGCGAGTGCCGTCTACGGTGACTTCCAAAGCTCGGCCGCTGCCCCGCAGTCCGGGCGCGACCACCAGGACCGAGCCGCGAGACCGCGACCAGCGTCTGGTGTCACCCGACTCGAAATCGTCGGCGAACAGCACCGCCCGGTTCTTCATCAACACGATCTCGTCTTCGAGCTCGTCGATGAGGACCAGATCGAGCACGCCGTCGTTGTCGAGGTCCATCGGCAGAGAGCAAGAGGCGGCTTGTGGAGCGGGGAAGGAGCGGTCGAGCGAAAAGGCGCCGCCGCCGTCGTTCTCCCACATCATCCAGTTGCCGAAGAAGCTCGAGGTCACCCAGTCGAGGTCGCCGTCGCCGTCGAGATCGGCCAGGTCGGTCGCCAGTGGGAAATCATCGGTGGCGACGATTTGCGGGTCCGAAAGGCCGCCGGCGCCGTCGCCCCTCAGAATCGCGGCGTTGTTCGAGTCGCTGTTGACGGCCGCCACGTCTTCGCTGCCGTCGCCATTGACGTCTCCCAGAACCAGCATCCAAATCTCACCGCCGGCGGACCGAGTCGCGGCCCGGTCGAAGGTGCCATCGCCGTTGCCCGTGTAGACGTCGATCTCACCAGCGGTCAGCGCTCCGACCACCAGATCGAGAATGCCGTCTTCGTTCATGTCGCCGGCGCCGATCGCCCGCTCGCCGCGCTGGGTCCCGAAGGTGCTCGCGCTCGCAAAACCGCCGGCGCCGTCATTGAAGAGAACCGCGACCTGGCCGTCGAAGAACGAGGTGGCGGCAATGTCGACATCGCCGTCGCCATCCGCGTCGAGCACGGCGACCCCGCGCGGCTCGCCGCCGACAGAGTAGTGCGAGGCCGGTTGGAAGGTGCCATCGCCATTGCCGAGGAAGACCGACACCGAGTCGTCCTGGGTGTTGGCCACGACGACGTCGACATTGCCGTCGCGATCGAAGTCGGTCGGCTCGCTCGGGCTCGGTACGTTCTCGGTGGCGGCGGTCGGACGGAGAAAATCGTGGAATCTCCCCGAGCGATCGCCTCGGTTGAGGAAAGTCCGCAGGTCGTTGGTGTCCTCGTTGACGATCGTGAGATCGAGAAAACCGTCGCCGTCGAGGTCCGAGCCGAAGCCACCATAGGCTCGGGTGGTGATCTCGGGCGAGGTGCGAGTGGAGAAGCGGTCAATCTCAGAGAAGCCGAAACCGGCACCACGCGAACGGGTCCAGAATTGGAAGGAAAAGCCGGCATCCCGCAGAAAGGAGCCATCCATCGCCTGGAGGTCGCGCGACAGCAGAACCATCACCGTTTCGCCCGCGGAGAAGCGGCGGTCGGGTGTCAGGGTCACGGTGCGGTCCCCGTTGCCGAATGCGTAGGTTCCGGTCGCGGCCCCGCTCCATCGGCCGAAGGCCCAGAAGCTCGCCGGGGAAACCGAGGAGGTCAGCACTGGCCGGTCGAACTCGACCGTGATCGAGGAGTCGACGTCAGCGGCGAGCGAGCGAGCCGCAGGGCTGACCGCGACCACCGTCAGCCGGTTCTGGCTCGCGGCCGGGGAGCAAAGAGCCGCCAGGAGGATGAGGGCCGTCGCGGTCGCCAGCGGCGAAACCGTGGCGGCGCTCGGGCGCGGATGCCGTCGACTCATCAAGGTTCGCGCGGCTGAACGACCATGATGTGCGACGAAGCCGTTCCCGGTCGCATGATCCATGGAGCCCCCGGTGCCTGGGGCGTCGTCGGCAAGCCCGTCGACGACTCGGTAGCGTAGGGCGTGTAGATCGACCAGACCCAGTGGCCGCCGCCGACCGCGCCGGTTTCCGGATCATAGATGTCGAGGGAGCCGCCCAGGTTGTAGAGCGCCGCGGGCGATTCCGGTAGCTCCAGCTTGCCTTCCTCGGCTTCGGCGTGGCGAGCGCTGAGGGCTTCGGTCGACCCCAGCCCCTGGGCGCGAAGCTCGCGTCCGCGAACCATGAAGGGCTCGAGAGACTCGTGGTAGCAGGCGACCTGGAACCGATCGTCCTTCGGGTTGTCGGCCAGGCAGATGATCTCGTTCGAGCCCCGTCGCAGCTCGACCAGGGTGCCGTCGCTGTCGTAGCCGAGAACGGTCGCCGCTTCGCGCCGGTCTTCGGGAGCGGCGGCCACGGCAGAGGCGATCTGCTGTTCGGCGTTCGCGATCGCAGGAAGCTCCTCGGCGGCGGCCGAGGGCAGGACGGTCCATGTGAGCGTCGCGAAGAAGAGATACAGAGTGGCTCGTCGCATGGGGTCCCTTTCTAGAAGCCGGCTAGAATCCGGTAGCGGCCCGGGAGTCAGTCCTCTTGCGTGATATCACGCAAGCGATTCAATTCCTCCAGGGCGCTCTTCAGGTCTTTGAAGTCGACGTTGATTCCGGGGGGATTCCGAGAATCGACCGCGCTGTCGGGGTTTCGCCGGCTCACCACCCGAGCCGGCAAACGCACGGGCTCTTCGGCCGGCCTCTTGATCTCGACAGTCACTTCCTCGTCGACGCCCGGCGGATGATGGGTCTTGATGAACATGCCCCCGTGCTGGAGCTCGCGCCTGAACGCGGAAAGAAACTCCTCGCCGCTCTCGAAGCGGATCGAAAACAAGGTCGGGTCGAGTGGACTCACCGTTTCCACCCACTCGGATTCGTCTTCGGGTGTCGTGTCGAGGGGTTCCTCGGACCGAGCCGGCTCGCTGTGCGATTGGGCGGCGCCCGGCCCGGCGGGCTGTTCGTACCCGGTTCGCATCGGAGCGTGGACGCGGAACTCGACTTCTTCGCGCAACCGTCCTCGATCCCGCCCGATCAGTTCACCGACCAATTCATCGACGCCGAGCAGACGGATGCCCATCCCGGCCTGCCGGAGCTTGCTGAGCAGCGGCGAAACGCGCGCGGCATGTACGACTTCGCCGTACAAGACGCGGCCGCCGTCATCGCCGAGGATCTCTACCTTGATCCTTTCGTCGGGTCGGACCGGAGTGTTGGTCGCGACGAACATCCCGGTCATCGAGATGTTAGTGGTGTAGCCGGAATGGCTGTTGTCGTCCCCCTGCCGCCAGAACCGAACCTGCAGACGCTTCTTGTAGCGCCTGTGCCGAGAGTCGTCCATGACGCAGAAGTCTACCGCCACTGCGAGCAGAAGATCGAGAAGATTCTAGTTGCTTCGACGGCCAGCGCTCTGATCGAGATGCCAATAGCAACGCCAGCCGTGCCGGGAGTGCAGGATGGCGGGCTGGCCGCACTGGCGGTGATCTTCGACGACCTGGGAGCAGCGATGCAGCCAGAGCGTCATGATTGCCTTGTTGCCACGCCGGTCGAGACCACTGCGCCGATCGCCTGCTGCGCGCCGCTCCGGCAAGCTGCGGCGTTCGGTCGTCACCGGTATGTCACGCGCGCGACGCTCGACGACGCGCCGGTCGGAAGACCAGCGCCGCTCAAGCGCACTGCGCACGGGGGTCGGCCTTCGCTTGAGACCGGCGATGAGCTTGGCGAGATTCAGGAGAGCCTCCTGCCAACTCCATACTACTGTTAGCCGAAGGCGCCCTGCGCCGCCAAGAAGACATTAAGAAGAACCCTTCAGCCCGGGAGGCTTCGGCATTCTGGTCCCCAGGCCGACGAGAACTCCGTGGGCTTTCTTGATCGCGGCCATCTGATTGCCCCTTGGCAGCTCCCTGAAGAAGGCCCAGACGACGCCGGCCGCCGTGAACCCCAAGAACGTCAGCCACTGCCAGGGGTTGGCGTAACGCCTCACGAAGAGGGCGGCGCTGCGCCCGGTGTTGAAGGTCCGGCGGGGCACGTAGCCGCCGGCGGTGTGGGAGACCATATGCCAGAGCTTGGCGCGGTGGGCATACATGCAGCGATAGCCGCGCTGTTTCATACGCATGCACCAGTCGGCGTCCTCCACGGCCAGGTGGAAGATGGGGTCCCAGAGTCCGATCGCTTCAACCACGCGCCGCGGCGTCAAGAGGGCGCAGCCGTTGATGTACGAGACCTCCTGATCGCGGTCGTACTGGCCGTGGTCGTCTTCGAGCATGCCTCGTTCACGGGTCACCGACTCCTTGAACCGGATGATGCCGCCGGCGGACCAGATCTTCTCCCGCGCCCAGTAGTAATAAGCCTTCGGACCGACGCAGCCGAGGTCCTCGGTGCCTTCGGCGACCTTCATCAGCTCGGTGAGCATCTCCGGGTCGACTTCGATGTCGTTGTTCAAGGCTAGGATGTAGTCGTACTTCTCCCGGCAAGCGTAGACGAGCCCGGCGTTCATTCCATTGGCAGCGCCGCTGTTCTGTTCTACACGGATCTGGATGACTCGGGGATGTTGCTCCCGGACCGCCTCGCTGGAGCCGTCGGTCGACCCATTGTCTATATGAATGAGATCGAAAGACGGATAGACCATCTTCTCCAGGCTGGCCAGCGATTGGAGAGTGATGTCCTTGCCGTTGTAGTTCAGCACCAGCGCCGCAACGCGGGGGGTGTTCGGATTGCTCATCAAAACGAAGAGATTCTAGCCGAGCGCCAGAAAGCTGGCTGGGTTCGCGTCTGTCCCGGATGAGGAGAGACCCATGATGCCCCGCTTCAGCACGAAGACCTGTTTGATTCTGGCCGCGGCGGCCCTGGTCGCCGGCCTGGCTCTGTGGCTCGGAACCCTCTCGGTCCGGACGTCCACGGATCCGAATGAGGTGGCGTGGGCGCTGCTTGCCGAGGCCGATGAGCTCTGCCGGAAACCCATCCGGCCGGCGGCTTCGAGCGAGCTCTCCACCGCGCTGGCCGCCCGGTTGGCGGTCGGCGCGGAAGCGCTCGAGATCGTCCGGGAGCTGGCGGCAACCATTCGCGACGCGAGATCGCGAGCTTCGATTCTCGAGGCCCGGGGCCGGTCGCTGCGGCGCTGCGCCGGCCAAGAGGTGGCTCCGCTGGGGCGGGACCAGCCACAGAGCTCACGGGTCGGCTCGAGCCCTCGGCAGCGACGCGAGCTCGTCACGGCCCATCTCGAGCGTCTCACCGAAGCGGCGAGCCGGGCTGTAGAGAATCACCGGGAGCAGCTCGCGCCGCCCGCCGACTCGTGGACAGCGACACTGGCGTCTCTGCCCGAGGCTCCGCAGTCCGGTGCCGCAGCCGCTCCTGGCGAGTCGACCTCCGAGCAATCTCCGGACGCCCGTGCGGATCCTGAGCCCGAGCGCGCCAGCATCGTCATCCGGGCCGGCAGCCGGAAGCACCGCGAGCGTGTCGAACGCTGGTCCGCGATCTTTAGGCGCGAGGGCGGTGCCCTGCGAACCAGCCGACGGGATCTGCAGTTCGAGATCGAGAGTTACTCGCTGGCAGGATCTCGAAATGCCTGCCGAGCGTTCGGCTCGGTGCTGGCTGGAATCGATTCAGGATTCGAGCAGGGCGCGCCTTCGCGCGGGCTCTCGATTCGAGTGGCTCGCATGCTCAAGCACTACCGGCGGGGCGTGACCGAATGCGTGGCCGGCCGGCCGGCCTCCGCCTTTGGCTACCTGAGTGAGGGTGACCGCGAGTGGGCTCTGGTTGCTCAGAACGCCGCCCGCATGCTCGAACCGCGTCGGCTTCGCGTCTCGGCGCTTGTCCAAGCCAAGTCCCTGCGCTGAGGGAGCGCGTTTGGGGCCACCTGCCCCCCCGTGGGCGTTGCCGAGTCTTGGCAGAAGCGTTTCGTTTGGTAACAACTGCAGGCCTGGCGGGGTCTCGACCGAATCCCGCGGTCTCGAGGCTAAACCGTTGTTCTTGAGAACGTTAGGGCTCTCTGGCGAGCGCTGCCGAGCTTTGGCACTCGATTTGCGCTAGCTGGACCAAGCCATGAACTGCCGCAAACCCAAATCTGTACTTCGCCGAGGCTTCACCTTGATTGAGCTAATGATCGTAATGGCTCTGGTCGCCCTGATCGTGCTGATCGGTTTCCCCGCGCTCGACAAGTTGATCAACAGAAACAAGCTGATGGGCACCGCCACGGAGACCACGAACGGGCTTCGCCTGGCTCGTTACCAGGCGCTCAAGAACAGCCGGCCGACGGTCTATTCGATCGACGGCGGGACTCGAGAGATCCTGTCGTGGGTTGACGACAACGACGACGGCCTGCTCGATGTCGGCGAAGAGGTGTTGATGCGCACGACCCTGCAGGCCGGTCTCTACATCGGCAAGCCGGCGGCGGCTCTCGGAGGAGCGATCTGGGGCTTCGATGGCACGACCAAGGCACGTTTCAATGCGGACGGCTCGGTCGATGCGGTGGGGGGGTACCGGTTGTGCGACCATCCGGCCAATCCGCGCAATTTCCTGGAAGTGAGCGTCCAGCCCCGGTCGGTCGCCCGGATCGAGATCAGAAAGTGGGACGGAGCCAAGTGGTGGGCTCGGGACGAAGGCCCGCATCCTTGGGTCTGGTACTAGACGAAAGGTCGGCGAACGAGATGAGAAACATGAAGTCATTGCGCAGGTCAGAAGGCTTTTCGCTGATCGAAGTGCTGGTAGCGAGCTTTTTCCTGCTCATTGTGCTGCTCGGCGTGGTGCCGATCTTTACTCGCTCGACGGTCACCAACCAGATGGCCTACGACAACACGCGCGCGGCCGCTTTCGCACGGTCAGAGATGGAAAACTACTTTCAGGCGCCTTTCAGTGACCCAACAGGAGCTCCGGTACCCGTGATGGATGTTCCCTCCGGCAGCGGTGAGCTGGTAAACGACCAGTACTTCGATCCCGCGACGCACACTTGGGAGGACGCGCCGGCGCCCGCCGGAACCAGCTACCTGTGGTCGAAGACGGTCACCGTGCGGCAGTTTCACATCAGCGCGATCGATGACGAGGTGCTCGACGAGACCGAGGCGCTGCAGGGTACCGCCCACGTCGGCAATGTTCATTTGAAGCAGGTGCTGATCGAGGTCCAGCGTGGCGGTCAATCGAGTCTGCTCGGACCGGCTCGGACCATCACCTTGAACACCATCCGATCGAACTGAGACTCACGGGATCAGAGAATATGAGTACAGCCAAGCAATCGAATCGAAGCCGGGACCGAAACCGAAGGTCTGGGAAACGCGTCTCCGAGGGCTTCACCTTGATCGAGATGATGCTGGCCATGACGATTACGGTCATGGTCATGGTCGGGGTCCTGTCGCTGTTTCAGGTCAGCGTGCGAGTCGCAAGGAACCAGACCCAGCTGGCCGACCTTCAGCAGAATCTCCGGGTCGCTCTCTACGACACCCAGCGCTATGCGCGCATGGCGGGCCGCGGTGGGCTGCCGACCTTCATACCCCCGAACGCACCCTACACCGGTCAGTTGTTGCCGAACGGCGCCGCTCTCACGATCGGTAACAACGTCGCCGCGGGCACTCGAATCGGTGGCGCGACCACGCCGCCGATTCTGCCCGGGACCGACACCCTGACCGTTCGCGGTGTGCTCTTCGGCTCGGTCTACCAGAGCCAGGTTTCGGTGCCCCAGTTTGGGGGCAACACGCTCACTGTCGGCAGGCTGAGCGCGATGGGTGTGGAGCAGGATCTGGGTGTGCTGGCAGAGGCCGTGACCAACGCCAACGGCGGTGACCCCGAGGCACTGATCGTGGTCAGCCCGCTTGGAACGAGTCTGTACGGAATCGTCGAGCTCACCGGCGGCACGATCGCTCAAACGGTGATCGACGGAGAGAACGAGATTCAGGGCGTTACCTTGAACTTCGTCAGAACCGCTGGCACGCGGCAGGCCACGTACTACCAGCAGTTGATGCCGAACGGTGTTTTTCCGCCCCAGATGACCTCGGCCGCCTATGTCGGAGTGCTCGAGGAGTACCGCTACTACCTCCGCGATACGACGGATACGACCGATCCGAACCGGACGCTCGTGCCGCGGCTCTCCCGCGCGCGCTTCTATCCGGGCTCCAATGACATCCACCCGAGTAATCCGTCGGCGGCCGAAGACATCGCCGACAACGTCTGGGATCTCCAGATCGCGCTGGGAGTCGACTCCAATGGCGACGGCATCGTCAACGATGGCGCCAATGCCACGGACGAGTGGCTGTTCAATCACAAGGACGACGCCCTCGACCAGGCGGCGCCACCCTGGGTCTGGAACGGCAGCCCGCTCAAGCTGATGCGCATCACCGCACTGGTTCGGACGGATCAGCGAGACATGAAGTACGTGGCCCCGCCCATCACCAGCATCGAGGACCGCATCTACAACGAGCCGGACACGCCGGCCGACAAAGCCCAGCTGTCGGATCGCCGCTACCGCCGCCGCCAGGTCCAATCGGTCATCGATTTCAGGAACCTATAGGAGTCGCCCGGATGAACAGTTCCAGGAACAGTACGAGAATGAGCGAGTCCAAGTTTGCCCGCCGCGAGGCCGGCAGCGCCTACATCATTTCGTTGATGGCGATGGTCGTCCTGATGATCATCGGACTATCGCTCTCCGTGGTCACCCAGACCGAGATGCAGATCTCGGCCAACGAAAAGACCATCGAGCAGACCTTCTACTCCGCGGACTCGGGGGTCGCGATCGGGACCGCCAGGGCGCTCACTCGAAGCGGCCAGGACCCCTTCACCTTCCGCATGAATCAAGAGGACCGGGCTCAGAACTACCACCTGGCCAATCGCGTCAACATATCCCCATTTCTCGCCATCCAGTCTGGCGCCTGCGCGTTGTGCGAGATCAATCAGGGGCCCCAGAAAAAGCAACTGGTCAACCACGCCGTGTCGGCGCAGTCCGAACGGATCGGTTGGACGGGTACGGGGCCGCCGCCGGCCAGCCCGGAGGTCGTGGCGCGCCGGACCGTCAGCCTGATGGTGGAGCTGCAGCCCTGGGACACCGCATTCCGTGAAGAGATTTTCAATCCTCCGCCCGAGGAATTTGAAGTCAAGTATTAATTCGAATCTCGGCTTGAGTTGAGGAACATGAGATGAAACGCAACAACACAACCGTCCGCAGGAACGTCGTCGCACTGTCATTGGGCCTGTTGGCCCTGAGCCTGACTCCGCTTGGGCAGACCCCGTCCGCACGAGCCGACGATCGCGATCTCTTCCGGGAATCCCAGGGCGCGCCCTATCTGTTCGTATTGTTCGACAACACGGGGTCAATGGCCCGTAGGGTGGACAACGGCAATACCGCCACTCTCCGTGAAGACGATCCCGCTTCGCGCCACTTTCAGGCGAAGCAGGCACTCGACCAGGTTCTTCTGGGCACAGAGGGCGTCAACTTCGGGTTCGCCACGTTTCCGAATCAGACCGGTCACCGAGTCACCAGCAAGACCACCGTGGCTGCCGGCACCCGTGTCAACAATGGCGAGACGCAGGGACTCTGGTGCGTGGGCGTCGGAGGGGTGGAGACTAACGACGATCCAACTCTGGACCAAGACACCAACGACTACACTTTCAACTGGGCCACGACCACGACCCCAAGTGGGTTGAGCAGCGGTGACCTGATTCCTCTCGATTGGAACGACAACAACGTCCAGCGGATCCGGGAGCGTCTGGCTCCAAACCTGGCGCTGGGAGAGTGCCCGGATCCCACTGATCCCGGCTACTCGGCCTGTGCCGGCTACGGAGTTGAGCGGTATTTCAACAACAACCGGCAGAACGGTCTTCACAGACTGGTTGACGAGAGAGCTCGACCCTTTCTCGCCTCCGGAAACACTCCGCTCGAGGGCGCGCTGCGCGACTTCAAAACCTGGTACGACGGCTGGAGGCCGGACGCGGTAGCCAATGACCCGGACTTCGCCGACGGCTGCCGGGGGGCGCACGTGATTCTCATGACCGACGGCTTCGAGACCTGCGGCGGCAATGCGGTTACCGCGGCCACCGAGCTCCGAGCCGCGGGCATCACGACCTACGTCATCGGCTTTTCCGTGAACAACGCGGCACTCGAGAACATTGCAGTGGCCGGCGGTTCGCCGGAGCGAGACGTGGACGGCGACGGCACCCTTGACGGTGTGCACGCCTATACGGCCACGGATCAAGACGCGCTGGTCGCGGCGTTCAACGAGATCATCGAGAACGTTCGACGTCAGTCGCGTACGTTTGCGACCGCCGCGATACCGTCGCTGATCGGCTCGGCCTCGGAGAACATCTACCTGAGCTCTTTCAGCCCGACCGACGACGGCGTCTCGATCTGGCCGGGGCGGATCGACTCCTACAAGAAGCCGGTGCCCCTCGTCGACGTCGGTGGCCAGCAGGTTCCGGACAGCAACAAGGTCTGCGCCGACCCGGATAACGACGAGAACTGCCTGGCATGGAAAGCCAGCGAGAAGCTGCTCGATCAGGCGCCGGATGCGACCGAGGTCGAGAGCGATCTGAAGATCGGTCTCGCCGCCGGCAAACGCCGAGTGTATTGGGGCCGGCGGAGCTCGACGCGTGTGCCCGAGGGCCGCAGGTTCTTCCGGTTCGAGACCGCGGTGAATCAACAGAACGCTTTTTACGGACCCCAAGGGTTCGGTTTTAAACCGGTGCCTGGCGCCACGGACCCGAGCCGGCCCGATTTCGTCTCCGATGGCGAAGAGGTCATCAAGTACTTCCTCAGAGAAAAAACGGCGACGGTTCTGGACCCGATTACCCGGATTCCGGCGCCGGTCGACTACGTGATGGGCGATATCTTCCACTCCGATCCCGCGATCGTTGGCGACCCGAACCGTTTCGATTACTTCGCCAAGGATCTGGAGGGCGAGATCGAGCCCTGCGGAGTGACCAACGACAGCAAGGACCGCTACCCCTGTTTCGTCAGGGATCAGATCGGTCGCCGCCGGGTCCTCCTCGTGGGCACCAACGAAGGCGCTCTGCACGCCTTTGATGCCGGGCATGCCTTCCGAAACAGCGATGGATTCCTCGAGTACACCGCCGGAACCGGCCAAGAGCTTTTCGCCTACGTGCCGCGCGCGGTGATGCCCGCGATCCGGGACATGTCGGAGGGCGGCGGTCAGCAGTTCACCGTCGACGGTCCGCTGACGGTCGACGACGTCTTGCGGGATCGTTTCTTCAATGCGTCGGATCCGTTGGACCCGACCGAGCGCGTGTGGAGCACGGTGGTGATCGGCGGCCTGAGAGAGGGAGGCCGCAGCTACTATGCTCTCGATATCACTCAGCCGGACCGAATCGACTCGTCGACGAACCTGCCGATTCCGGACGCGCGCGGACCGGGGTGCACCTTTGCTCCTGCCGGTAGCACCTGCGATCGGCGCTACCCCGAAAGCCTGTGGGAGTTTGGTGATAAGTGGGACGAGGACAACAATGGTGCCGCGGATCTAGGCTTCACCTGGTCCAAGGTCAACACCGGTCGTATCAGGCTCATCGACCCCAACGACGCCGGGAAGACGGTGGACATGTACGTGGCTGTCTTCGGCGGTGGGCTCGACCCCGATTTCAAGCGCAACCCGGTGGGCAATCAGGTCTCCGGCAACTTCCTCTATATGGTCGATATCGAAACCGGCAAGATGGTCTACAAGCGGCGCATCGACAAAACGAAGTTCTTCAGCGTAGTGACCGCACCGGCCTCGACACCCAGTGAGCCCGCCGCGGTGGACACCGACCAGGACAGCTATCTCGACACGATCTACATCGGCAACACCGCGGGCTATCTCTACAAGGTCGACATCAGTGAACCGGTCGCGCTCGAGACCGGCGTTACAGCTCAGAACTGGGCGCGCAACAATCCCACCACGGGATCTCCACCTCGCTTGGAGACGGTCGATCGCATCACCGATCCCCGCTGGGATCCGTTCCCGATCTTCTCCACCGGTGGCAGGTCGATCTACTATCCGCCTTCGGTGATCTTCGTTCCCGAGCTCGCTCGCTTCGCGCTCGCATTCGGTACCGGAGATCGCGAAGATCTGTGGTTCCCGAAAGACATGCCCGACCCGCTGGACGGCCGGTTCTACGTGCTGCTCGATGACGGCTTGGCACCCGATTCGGGAGATCCAGACGCGCTGCCACTCGATGAGTCCGATCTCGAGGGCTTCGTGGCGACGAATACCGCGGACGGCAACGTCGATGCGGATCTGCTGGCGAATCCGGCCTCCGGTTTCCAGGGCGGCTTCCATCTCAAGCTCGACAACAAGGAACGCCTGATCACCAAGTCTTTCGGTCTGTCGGGTATCGTTTTCTTCTCGACTTACATCCCTGCCGAGCAGGAAGAGATCGCCGGAAGCTGCGGCAGTACGGGCAGCAGTCGCCTCTATTCGATCTTCACCACCAATGGAGTGGGCATCAAGACGAACAGGGAACGCTTCCGTCAGGTCGGGGACTTCGTCACCAATCCGTTCGTCGAAGCCGATGCCGGTGCGGGGGACAAACCCGATGATCCCACCGAGGCTCCCTCCGGTTCGGACGCGTGCTCGGAGAGCGAGCTGCAGGCAATTCGTACGTCCCTGATGAGCAAGATGCCTCAGGAATGCAAGTTCGCTCAGTACAGTCTCAATGTCATGACGCTCCAATCACAAAGCGGAGTCGAGTGCATCGTTCCGATTCCGGTCTGCGTCGTGCAGAGAAACTGGAAGGAGTTCTAGTGAGATCGAGGGCGAGTTTCCCGGTTGTGCAGGTAGGACTGTTGCTCGCGGCAGGTTCGCTTTCGGGCGGACCTGCCGCCGCGGACTGGCTGGTGACCACCGGCGGCACGGCGGTCGAAACCCGAGGAAGCTGGGAGATCAGAGGCCGCCTGGTCGTCTTCCATACCGCCGACGGCACGTTCGCTTCGATGCGCCTGAGCGAGGTCGATCTCGCGGCGAGTGAGGCGCGCACCGAGGCCGTCCAGGCTGCGGCGAAGGCCAGGTCTCAGAGGTCGGCGCGGAAGCCGGCCCCCGCACTGAAGGCCAGATTCGTTCTGACCGATAAGGACGTCGGCCACGTCGATCCGGCCACTCTGCCGAATCCGGTGGCCTCTGAGGACGATCAGGAGGCGGGCTCGACGACCCAGCCGGCGGCTACCGAAGCCTCCGAAGGCGAAGTCGTAGGCCCCGAGGACAACCCTCTCGAAGTCATTTCCTGGGACGCTGTTCTCGGCGCCGGCTCCGACGGAATCCGGATCACCGGCGTAGTGCGCAACCCGTCCGAGTTCTTCGCCGGCGACATCTCGATCCAGGTCACCGTGCTGGATCTGGAGGGTGGCGAGATCGAATCTCGGACCGCATCGATGGAGGCGAACGCCCTCGCACCCAACGAGCAGGGTTCCTTCGAGGTCGCGTTTCCGGAAGTCTTCAACGTCGGCGACGCGGTTTTCGAGGCGACCAGCTTCAACGCCCTCGTCTCGGAGTAGCGGTCGCTGCAGCGGGCCTTTCTGACGCGGCTCAGGTCCTGCGCCCCGCCGGCCCGGCCGGTCTTGGGGCCGGCAAACGTGACTCCGCCGCTGCACTATACTGGTCGGTCGAGAGCGGCCCATGACCAGCACCCCCCTCAAAGAGCCGACCCTCAAGGGCAGCGCTCGAAAGAGCGACATCCTCAGAAAGGCCGCGCACGTCTTTCTCGAGCTCGGCTACGACGCGACGTCGATGAATGTCGTGGCCGAGAGCGCGGAAGTCACCAAGATGGGGCTCTACTACCACTTCGAGAGCAAGCAAGAGCTGCTGTTCTCGATCATGAGCTATGCGATGGACGTGCTCGAACGGGAAACGAAGAAGGCTTCCGCCGCGGCCCGCAACAGCGAAGAGCGTCTTCACAACCTGGTCCATACGCTCGCTACCCTCACCACGGAGCAGGAGGACGGAGCGTTCACGATTCTGGTGATCGACGAGACCAACGCGCTGGTCGGGGACGACCGCAAGACCATCACCCGGCGCAAGCGAGCCTACGTCGAGACGATTCGCGACATTCTCGAAGCATTGATCGACGAGGGAAAGCTCAGACCACTCGATACAACCGTGGCGGCGTTCACCTTGGTGGGCATGGTGCTTTGGCTGAGTAAGTGGTTCGAGAAGGGCGGTCGGGTCTCGGGCGAGGAAGTCGCCCGGCAGGTGACCGAGATGGCTCTGGCCGCGGTCCTGGTGCCGAATTGAACGCCAATGCCTGAGACCAATCAGCGTGTCTTGCTGAGAAGCCGTCCACGAGGCTGGGTCACCCCCGACAACTTCGACTTCGACGAGATAGCCCTTGCCGAGCCCGCCGAGGGCGAGGTTCTGGTTCGCAACGTGTACCTCTCGGTCGATCCCTATATGCGCGGCCGGATGAACGCGGGCAGGTCGTACATCCCACCGTTTGAAGTCGGCGAGCCCTTGCAGGGCGGAGTCGTGGGGCAGGTTGCCGCCAGCTGTATCCCAGAGCTTGCGGAGGGAGACTGGGTTTCGGGGGTTCTCGGTTGGGAGACCTTCTCGGTTACGAACGGCGAAGGGCTGCACAAGGTCCAACCCGATCTCGCGCCGCTGTCCTACCATCTGGGGATTCTGGGAATGCCGGGAATGACCGCCTACGTCGGGCTGATCGGCGTCGGTGAGTTGCAGGAGGGAGAGCGCGTCTTCGTCACGGCGGCGTCCGGGGCCGTGGGCTCGGTGGTCGGGCAGATCGCCAAGAACCTGGGCTGCTACGTCGCGGGCTCGGCCGGCAGTGACGAGAAGGTCGCGTTCCTGACCGACGAGTTGGGATTTGACGCCGCCCTCAACTACAAGACGATCGAGCATCCGATCGCGGCGGTGCGCAAAGCCTGCCCGCAAGGCATTGACGTTCACTTCGAGAACGTCGGCGGACCGATGTTCGAGGCCGCCATCTTCAATATGCGCGAACGGGGGCGGATCGCGCTCTGCGGCATGATCGCCGATTACAACGCGGAGATCACCCAGATGCCACCCGGTCCGCGCGGGCTCGTCATCCTGATCGGCCGGAGTATTCGCATGCAGGGGTTCATCGTCTTCAACTACCCCGAGCTGTGTGCCGAGTGGGTCGCGAAGGGTGCAGAGTGGCTCGGCCAAGGCAAGCTCGAGTATCGTGAGTCCGTCGCCGAGGGCCTCGAAAACGCGCCGGCGGCGTTTATCGGAATGCTCAAGGGCGAGAACTTCGGCAAACAGATCGTGCGCCTGGCCGACGAGTAGACCCTTGCCGTGTTGTAGGGCAGTCGAGCCACACCATCGATAGGGGGCCGCCGGTGCCGCCACTTCGCGAGCGAAGAGAGGCTCGCTCCGTGGCGCACACGGCCGGCCTCTCAGTCGCGCTGCCAAGGCTATAGATACAAGCGGTCGACCACCGCTTGCCCTCGAGCGATGCGAACCGCCGGCATTGGCGACTCTAGCGCCGGTACCGCTTCAGGATCCGCTTGGCCAGCGCCTGCTTGTGGACCTCGTCGGGCCCGTCGTAGATGCGTGCGGCGCGCTCGTGCCGGTACCAGAAGGCGAGCGGAGTGTCGTCTGTCATGCCCAGTCCGCCGTGCGCCTGAAGCGCGCGGTCGACCACTCGCAGCATGGTGCCCGCGACCAGGAACTTGATCATCGAGATCTCCTCACGGGCTTCTTTCCAACCGCGCCGCTCGATCTTCCAGGCGGTTTGCAGAGTGAGCGCGCGGGCGGCCTCGATCTCGGCCGCGCTTTCTGCGATCCAGCCCTGGACGATCTCCTTGTCGGCGAGCACCCGCCCGGGCGCCATCGGCCGTGAGGCGGCGCGGGCACACAGGAGGTCGAAAGAACGCCGGCAGATCCCCAGCCAGCGCATGCAGTGGTGGATGCGCCCGGGCCCAAGACGCTCCTGGGCGATGACGAATCCCTGGCCTTCCTGGCCCAGCAGATTCGAGCGCGGCACCCGGCAGTTCTGATAGGCGATCTCCGAGTGGCTCAGCCAGTCGTCGCCGGTCTCGCCCATGACCGCGATGTTGCGCACGATCTCGAAGCCCGGCGTGGTGGTGGGCACGATGATCATCGAAGCCCGAGCGTGGGGAGCGTCGTCCGGGTTGGTCACGGCCATCACGATCGCGAACGCCCCGCCGTCGGCGGCGGTCGTGTACCACTTGCGGCCGTTGATCACGTAGTCGTCACCGTCCTGGACGGCTGTGGTCTCCATGAGGACCGGGTTCGAGCCCGGCATCTCGATCTCGGTCATCGAGAAGCAGCTGCGGATGTCGCCATCAACCAGCGGTCTTAGCCATTCGGTCTTCTGAGCCTCGCTTCCGTGCTGGTGCAGCACCTCGATGTTGCCGGCGTCCGGCGCCTGGCAGCCGAAGACGTAGTGCCCGATAGGGCAGCCTCCCAGAGCTTCCGAGACCAGCCCGTGGTCGACAAGGTCGAGGCCCATTCCGCCGAGCTCTTCCGGGACGTTGGGTGCCCAGAGGCCCATCTGCTTGACCATGCCGCGCTTCTCTTCGAGCCTTGGCAGCAGGTCTCGAAACGGTTCGGCCAGGAAGAGAAACTCGAGCGGCCGAAGCTCCTTCTCTACGAATTCCTGAATCATGCCCAGAACCGTTTCCATGCGCTCGGAGATCGTGAAGTCCATCTGGTTCGCCTTTTCGTGCTTGCAGTTGGCTGCGCCGTCTGCCGCCCGGCTGCTGATGCTGCTGATGCTGCTGATATCGTCGACGCTCGCCCTTGCCGGACCAGAAGTCTACGTGGATCCCGTCCGAATGACCTCCTCGCCTGTCGATCGACCCGCAGCGGTGCGCAGTGGCGAAGAGCTCGACACCGAGCGGCTGAGCGCTTATTTGAGCCGCGAGCTGCCCGAGCTGCCCTGGTCGGAAGGCGATCTGCGGGTAAGCCAGTTTCCCAGCGGCTTCTCGAACCTGACCTATCTGGTCTCGATCGCCGATGTCGAGCTGGTCCTACGCCGGCCGCCGTTCGGGGCCAAGATCAAATCCGCCCACGACATGGGGCGCGAGTTTCGGATTCTCACGGCACTGGCCGGAAGCTACTCCAAGGCCCCCAGAACGCTCGTCTACTGCGAAGATGCCGAAGTGCTGGGCGCGCCGTTCTATCTGATGGAGCGGGTCGCGGGCGTGATTCTGCGACCGCGGATGCCCGCGGAGCTCGAGCCCGAGCCGGCTACGATGGCGGCGGTTGCGGGTTCGCTGGTAGACACTCTGGCCGAGCTGCACGCGGTCGACTACGAGCGCGTCGGCCTTGCCGATCTCGGCCGGCCGGAAGGCTATATCCGGCGGCAGGTCGAAGGTTGGGCTCGGCGCTACGACGCCGCCCGGACCGACGACGTCGCGGCGATCGAAAGGGCCGCCGCCTGGCTCGTGGCCCACCTGCCCGAGCAAGAAGAAGCCGCGCTGATTCACAACGACTTCAAGTACGACAATCTGGTGCTCGATCCGGAGGACCTGAGCCGAGTAGTGGCGGTACTCGATTGGGAGATGGCGACCCTCGGCGATCCCCTGATGGACCTGGGAACCTCGCTTGGCTACTGGGTCGACCCGGAGGATCCGCCGGAGATGCTCGAGCTCAAGCTGAGCCCGACGACGATTCCCGGCAACCCATCTCGACTCGAGATCTCCGAGCGCTACGCGGGAGTGACCGGGCGCTCGCTCGAGCACTTGGTCTTCTACTACGTCTACGGCCTGTTCAAGATCGCGGTCATCATCCAACAGATCTACGCGCGCTACCAGCGCGGCGACACACGAGACCGGCGCTTCGCCTCGCTGATCGAAGGCGTTCGTTTGTGCGGAGTTGTTGCGAGCCAGGCAATCTCGAAGGGCCGGATCGACAGGCTCTTCGCCTGAGTCATCATCGAGAATCGAAGGAGATCGAATGCCTAGAGTGGTTCCCAGGGACGAGTTGCTGAGTATGGCGGGGTGGGAGTCGGCTCCCTCCGAGTGGTTCGAGATCGCCCAGGAGCGCATCAACGACTTTGCCAATGCGACCGAAGACCATCAGTTCATTCACATCGACCCGGAGCGCGCAGCTGGGACCCCCTTCGGCGGCACCGTCGCGCACGGATTCCTGACGCTCTCCCTTCTTCCGAGGCTTCTGGAGGAGATCACCGTCGTGCCCGAAGACACCGTCATGGCGGTCAACTACGGCTTGAACAGAGTCCGCTTCCTGCAGCCGGTTCAGGCGGGAAGCCGGGTCCGGGCGCATTTCAAGATCATCGAGGTGCGGGAGAAGAACAGTGGTCGGCTTCTGGTGACGGCGGAAGTCGCCGTCGAGATCGAAGGTCAGCAGAAACCGGCACTGCTGGCCGAGACCCTCTCTCTGTTCGTCACCGCATGATTCACATAATCGAATTCCCGTTGGAACTAGGTGACCAATCAGGATGAGACTGAAAGACAAGATCACATTGATCACCGGGGGCGCTCACGGCATCGGTCGGGCGCTGGCCGAGCGTTTTCACGCTGAGGGTGCGACGGCAGTGGCGGTTGCCGACCTCGACGAGCCCGGCGCCCGGGACGTGGCCGCGTCGATCGGTGGCCTCGCCCTCGAGGTCGACGTGTCGAAGGAGGAGGACATTCGGCGGGCGGTCGAGCGCACCGAAACCGAGCTCGGTCCGATCGATCTCCTCTGCTCGAATGCCGGCGTTGCGTTTTCGGAGGTCAGGACCTACTTCGAGCGTAAAGCCGCGGACTACGACCGCTGGCTGGCGGGGATGAGGCGACTGCGCGCCAAGTTCTTCGCCAACGAGGTGATGAGCTTCGAGGATCCATGAGCCGCCTTCTGCTCGTTCGCCACGGCCAGGCCTCCGCCGGTTCCGACGACTACGACCGGCTTTCCGACTTGGGCAAGTACCAGTCCCGAATTCTCGGAGAGCACTGGGCCGGGCGCGGTCTCGAGATCGATCGGGTGTTGGCCGGGACCGGCCGACGCCACCGCGAGACCGCCGAGGCAACCGGCCGGGCCTTTACCGATGCCGGCGGCACCTGGCCCGAGCTCGAGCCGGCCGAAGCGTTCGACGAGCACTCGGGCTACGAGGTGGTTCTGGCGGCTCTCGACGAGCTGCGCGCGACCGACCCGAGGATCGGCGCCTGGGTCGAGGTGCTCGAGGGCGGCTCCGAGCCCGATTTCGTGGTCTTCTGGAAGGCCTATCGCTACATCACCCACCTCTGGGCCCGCGGCGAGCTGTCGCTCAGGAGCAACAGCCTCGAGCCCTGGCAGGCTTTCCGGGCCCGGGTGGAGGCGGGCCTCGACGAGTTGGCTGCCGCCGCGCGCCCGGGCCAGAACGTCGCGGTCTTCACCTCGGGCGGCCCCGCGGGCGTTGCCGCGGCCGCGGCGCTCGGGCTCGATGATGGCCGGGCGATCGAGCTCACCTGGAAGGTCCAGAACACGGCGGTTACCGAGCTTCTGCCCGGCCCCAGAGGGCTGCGGCTGAAGACCTTCAACAGCGCCTCCCACCTGCCGAGTTCCGAGCTCGTCACCATGGTTTAGAGCATCCGGCGGGGTTTCACCCGGGCGCCGAATTTGCGACAATCCGGGGGTGCGCTGGGCGCGCAGTCGCACGGCTTCTGAAACTCCACCGCGCCTCAGGAAACCCGGCCATGAGAGATCCACGTCGTCCCGGACTCCGTACGCTCTTCGTCCTCGCAACACTCTGCGTGGCGGTGCTCGCTCAGAGCTGCGCGCCGGACTTCACCGGCGACAACTTCCAACGCCTAAAGACCTTCTTCAAGTTGACCGAGACCTTGACCAAGGGGCAGGCCACTCTGATTCACACCTGGTTTTTCCCGGCCTCGGTCAAGCTCAAGAAGCGCTGGGTCGAAGTATCCGGGGTGGCGACCGCGCCGGCTGGTGGCACGCTGCCGGCGACGGCCACGGTCGTCGCGAAGTTCGAGGACATGAACACCGGCAGGCAGCAACAGAAAGTCACGCTCAAGCTCAAGATCAAGGCCGACGGGACATTCTCGGCCAGGAAGAAGATCAAGAAAGACATCTCGGCCGACTCCTTGATGATGGTGACCTTGATGCCCGCGGGTAACGACCTCGAAGAAGGCACCGAACTGACGTTGTGTGTCGATTTGGCCGAGAACAAGGGCGCCTTGAAGAGCATTCCGGAGTGTGCCGCGGGAGGTGGCGGCGGTGCGGCGACGCTGACCGCGCTACAGAACGATATCTTCACGCCGACCTGCGACTCCTTCGGCTGTCACAATGCCGACAGCGCCAGTGCCGGCCTGGTTCTGGCCGAGGGCATGAGCTTCGGGGAACTGGTCAACGAGCCCTCCAGCCAGATGCCCCAGTTCGATCGGGTCGAGCCGGGAGATCCCGAGGCGAGCTACATCGTCAAGAAGCTCCGCGGCGACGCCGACATCAGCGGTGAGCGCATGCCCGAGGGCGGGCCGTTTCTCACCGATGCCGAGCTCGCCCGGCTGATCTCCTGGATCAACGCCGGCGCGCCGAACAACTAGCATCGGGGACACGATTCCTTCGTGTCCCCTCCCGACTCCGGCGACCTACTCGCTGACGCGCTTGACCTTGACCTTCATCACCGGGTTGCGCCAATCGAAGGGCCGCAGCGAACCGCGATTGATGCCCTGACTGATGGTCACTGTGCCCTCGGCGCCGTTGGTCACCCGGACGCCGCCGTTGCCGCACGGCGGACCCGGAATGTGACTGCAGCTCAGGGTGTTGGCCTCGCTGCCGGCATCGTAGGCATCGCCGTAGAACGTCTTGCTCCGATTCACCTTGCTGCGGGCCGAGTAGACGGTGTCGTTGGTCGTCACCAGCATTCCGAGAACCGTGAACACGCGCGAGCCGCCGCCGGCCCCAGACGGTTTCGATGAAGCGGGGACGGGCCGGATCGGGCTCGATCTTCGCTCGCAGCCGGTTGATATGCGAGTTGACCGTGTGCTCGTAGCCTTCGTGAGCGTAACCCCAGACCTCGTCCAGGAGCTGGCTCCGGGTGAAGACCCTGCCGGGGTGCGAAGCGAAATGGTAGAGAAGATCGAACTCCTTGGCGGTGAGCTGCACCTGGTGGCCGGCCACGGTGACACGGCGCCGGGCCCGGTCGATCGACAGGTCCGCGTGCGTGATGGATTCGGGCTCCGCCGAATCCGGCTTCGCCAGCTGCTCGACCCGGCGAAACAGGGCCTTGGCCCGCGCCACCAACTCGAGGATGCTGAACGGTTTGGTCAGGTAGTCGTCGGCGCCGACCTCGAGACCCAGGATCCGATCGAGCTCGGTCGACTTCGCGGTGAGCATGAGAATCGGCACGTGCCCGCGCGAGCCGGCGCGAACGCGTTTGCAGATCTCGAGGCCGTCGAGCCCCGGAAGCATGAGGTCGAGGACGATGAGATCGTAGTCGTTGCTCTCGGCAAACTCGAGGCCCCGAGTCCCGTCCGCAGCGATATCGGTGGCGCAGTCGAGATCGCGCAAGTGCAGCTCGACCAACCCGGCGATATCGGGGTCGTCCTCGATGACGAGCACGCTGCGACGCTTCTTCATCGAGAGGATCCTAGCGGGAAGTCTTCACGGAACCTTCACGGATTCCGAGGTAGCTACGCTCGGGACCTTCGTGTGGTTCGGTGCTTTCTGCCGTCATTCTGAGCGCAAGCGAAGAATCCCCTGCTTCGGTGGGGAATACCGCCTTCCTCGCTACCGTTTCCCCCTGTAGCCCGTATGGCGGTCGAGCTCGGTCGCGCTCGTTTCCACTGTAGCGGTCGAGCTCCGTCTCGACCGTCTTCGCCGCGACAGCTAGAATTCCTCCGGAGACAGACCATGCCCCTCTACGAATACAGTTGCACCGAGTGCGGCCACCGCTTCGAGATCCTCCAGAGAATCGGCGAGGGTGCCGACGGCCTGGCCTGCCCAAAGTGTGAAGCAGCAGAAGTCGAAAAGCAGTTTTCGACCTTCGCCAGCAGCTCGGACGGCAAGGCCGCCGCTGCTTCGGCACGAGGATGCGGTGCCGGCTCCGGCTTCACCTGAGCGGCCTAGCCGAAGGGTGGGGCGGCCGGGCGCCGCTCACAGTACAATTCGCAACGGAAGCGCTCGGGGGCTGGTGCCTCCTGCGGTCTTCAAAACCGTTATTTGGCGCAGGATGCTGCGTCGAGGGTGGGTTCGATTCCCATGCGCTTCCGCCAATTGTTCAAATAGGCCCTGGCCTTCGCGACTCCACCTAGTGCATGACCGGCAACCGAATGGTTATCGGCCTCCGCGGGGGCGGTTCGCTTGCTGCTCCCGCTGTCCGATTCCGTACTTCTCCATCTTGCTTCTCAGGGTAGACCGCGGAATCTCCAGGATCTTGGAGGCGGTGCTGGTGTTGAAGCGCGTCTCTTCGAGGGCCCAGAGGATGATCTCCCGGTCCTTCTGTTCGATGAAATCGGTATAGGCCGGGTACGGCGTGGCGGCCTGGGCTCCGGTGTCGGCCGGCACCGTGGCGGAGGTACCCTTTGTTCCCGAGAGCCCGAGTTGCTCAGTCTCAGGCAGAGCGATGATCCTGAGCACGATGTTCTCGAGCTGTCGGACATTTCCGGGCCAGTCGTAATCCATGAGCTCTCCCAACAGCTCGGAGAGTCTGGCTTTGGCCTTGGCCTCCGCCTGGTGCTTCTCCAGGAAATGCTCGACCAGAAGCGGAATATCGTCCTTCCGTTCGCGCAAAGCGGGAACGTGGATGGGAACGATGTTGAGGCGGAAGTACAGGTCCTCACGGAATCTCTCTTGCTGCACCATTGCCCAGAGGTTCACCTTGGAGGCGGCTACGACACGGACATCCACCGGAATCGGCTCAGTTCCTCCGACCCGCTCGAGCTCTCTCTCTTGCAGAACGCGCAGCAGCTTGACTTGTAGCTGATAGGGGAAATCATCGACATCGTCGATGAAGATCGTTCCTCCGCTGGCGCGTTCGAAGTAGCCGATGTGTCTGGAATCGGCGCCTGAGAACGAGCCTTTCTCATGGCCGAAGGCGGCGCTCTCGAAGAGGTTCTCCGGAATGACGCCGCTGTTGACGGGGATGAATGGGCCTTCTGCGCGCTGACTCGAGGCGTGGAGAGCCCTGGCCACGAGTTCCTTCCCCGTGCCGCTTTCTCCCTCGATGAGGACGGTTGCCTCTCTCTTGGCGACCAGCTCGATCATCTCCATCAGCTTCTGGATCGGCGGGCTGCTGCCG
>JAAENP010000216.1 GCA_024224155.1 bacterium | reverse complement strand
GGGGTATCGGCGGGGTAGGCGCGGCGGGCAACGAAGGCCGAGAGAATTCTTTCGATAACGAGGGTTATGGGACGATCGGTTCGCCCGGCAACAGTCCTTTTGTCATTACCGTGGGCGCAATGAAGACCAATGAAACGCCGATCCGAGGCGATGATCTGATTGCCAGCTACAGCTCGAAAGGACCGACTCTGATCGACCACATCGTCAAGCCGGACCTCGTCGCGCCCGGCAATCGAGTGGTTTCGCTGAACGACAGAAATAGCCTTTTCGACATCGAGCATCGCGAGAATCGCGTGGGCTCCCTCTACTTTCGGCTCAGCGGGACCAGCATGGCCGCTCCGGTGGTGAGCGGCGCCGCCGTATTGCTGCTCGACAAGGAGCCGCAGCTTTCGCCGGACCAGGTCAAGGCTCACCTCATGAAGACCGCCAGCAAGGACTTTCCGGCAGGCAGCGTGGTCATCGATCCGGTGACCGGTGAAACCTACGCGACCGACTACGACATCATGGCGGTCGGCGCGGGCTATGTGGATATCACCATGCTGCTCGCCGACAACGAATTCTCCGAGGCCGGTTTCGAGGCCGTCTCCCCGATCGTCGAGTTCGACGAGGAAACCGAGGAAGTCCACCTGGTGACGGATTCGAGTGTCTTGTGGGGCCGGAGCGTTCTCTGGGGCCGGAATCTGAATTGGGCC
>JAAENP010000215.1 GCA_024224155.1 bacterium | reverse complement strand
CCAACGCGGGGGCCAGCCTGGGGGAAGGGTGGTGGACCCTGTGAGCTTGCGGTCGGGAGTCGTGGGGGACGGCTGGCTTCCGAACGCAGCGCGGGCCATGGCCCATGCGGTGCAGCAAGGGACATCGCGTGAAGCGGAAGCAAGCGCACGAGAGTTTGGGCGGCTGCCCTACTCGCGCTCGAGCTTCGAGAAGGTGGGACACCTGGTCGGAGCACTCGCGGTGGCTGATCGAGAGGACATCGAGGATGTCTCGATCGACGCCTACGAGGTGCCAGAAAAGGCGAGCCCGATCAGCATTTCTCTCGATCGAGTCAGTATACCCATGGAGGAGCCTCGGCCTCGGCCGGTCGGTCGACCCAAGAAGGGAGCACCGAAGCGGCCGGTCGAACGGAAGTTCCGCATGGCCTACTGCGGGACCGTGACCCTTCACGACGAGACCGGAGCAGCGCTTCATACGATCCGCTACGGCTGCATGCCCGAGGGGGACATCCTTGGGCTGCGCAATCGCCTGGTCGCCGATGTGGCGACGCTGAGAAGTAAGCGCTCGGATCTGAGGATCCAGCTACTTTGCGACGGAGCCCCAGAGATGTGGAATCTATTGGAGGGCGGGTTCACGAGAGAGAAGTTCGAGGAAGACATCGAGCAGCTCGTGGACTTTCCGTACCTGGTTTCAAAGCTCAGTGCCGCCGCCAAGGTTATCGCCGACGCAGGCACGGAAGACGAAACAATGAAGCGCTGGAAGCTGAGGCTGCTGAACCGAGACCACGGTGCCATCGAGATCCTTGAAGAATTGATCGCATCGGGAATGGATGAAGGTGTCACCGACGACAACCCTGTTCACGCGGCGATTTCGTATCTCGACAATCACGGCAAAGAGGCCGATCGGATGAACTATGCGCGGGCCCGGAGGCTTGGCCTTGCTATCGGAAGTGGCAACGTCGAGGCGACCTGCAAGAGCCTCTTCGAGCTCCGCCTCAAGCGCTGTGGCGCTCGGTGGAAGGAGGAAACGGGGCAGCACATCGTACAGTTGCGAGCGCTCGCCCTCAGCGATCGGTGGGGACCCGCGATAGAACTCACTCTACGCCCGCTCAGTAGAGCCGTTCGCGCTGCTTGATCAGTATGGAAACCACACCCGCGCTAACCTGCTAAATGCAAATCTGGCAGATGCGAATCTTTCCCATGTAGACTTCTCCGGAGCCAGCTTGGCTGCTACAACTCTTGAGCGTACTCGGTTGAAAGGCGCAGTTTTTAGCGGGGCGAAATTAAGGAAATTAAGGTGCCACCTAACTCGGTCGCGGGGAACAAACCATATTCTCGTTCCTGGGTGGCCAGCGAGTTCTGGAATAATTCGGGGCTCTCTTTAAGTACTTGCCGCGCCGCGGCTCGAGGTCACAGCTCTTGTCGAGCACCGAACAAACCATATTCTCGTTCCTGAGCGGAGTTCTCGTAATGTACAAACCAACAAGCGCACCTTGGCCTGCAAGCGCAGATTCGAAAGAGTCGAGCGCTTCGATAGGGCGACCGTGGCCGCAGTACGGCCTCAGGTCGCAGCAGCGAAGAGAGCAGCGAAGCTCCGCGAGCCGCCGGCATCGGCCAGCGGGTCGAACTCCTCGCCACTGCGGACGAACGGGAGACTCGGAGGGAAGCTGCCCTTTGGGAAGATCGCCGCTGTGACGTTGCCGAACTTGATCTTGAGCGAGGCTTCCTGGAAGAACGCGACGAAAGCACGGTATGCTTGGCGGAAGCGCTCGCGCATGTTCTTGCTCGCGGCGTGGCATGGCGGCTTCGGCGAGCTCTTGCTCCGTGTCGGGCGCTCAAGGGGATTCTGATGGCGGATCTTCTCCATGCCCACGACGTGGGTGCCGAGCTCTTCGCGCAGCTCCGCTGCTGCGGTCTCGATCTCGGCGACTATTTGCGCCACGCGCTTGCGGATCTCGGCCGTCGGCAGGTTCCTCCAGCAGGGCAGCGGCGCCACCTTCAGCTCGTAGGGGGTCATGAAGTCGCCACGTTTGACCGGCTCGGCCGGGGTCTCGTTGCGTGCCGCTTTCCGCTCGGCCTGGCGATGGACTTCGTACTCGAGGGCACGGTCGTACCACATGCCGATCATCGGCTTGCCGTCGATCAGCGCCTCGGCGCAGTGGAGACCCTCCCAGTCAGCGATCCGAGCGACCAGATTCTCCTTGACGGTGTTGGAGAGGACATACCGGAGTCGCTCGACCAAGGCTTCAGGCTCGGGGGAAATCGGGATCAGGTGATACCGATCGGCCCAGAAACTTCCATGCCACTCGATCAAGCGACCGGCCTCGCGCGCGATGTTGCCGTTGACGAACTCCATG
>JAAENP010000214.1 GCA_024224155.1 bacterium | reverse complement strand
CCCGACCCCAGGGGTCGGCTCCGGAAAGGGTCTCGGGGCCTATGGCGGTTGCCGCGAGAAGCCGAGCGCCGCTCGCGACCAGCACTTCGACCGGCGCGGACTCCACCGACTCCTCGAAGATCCCGTCTCCGTTGCGGTCGATGAAGAGGGTGAGCGTGCTGGAGCTCTGCAGCAAGTCGATCTCGAGCCTGCCTAGAACCCCCGGATCCAGGGAGACGCCGGGGAAAACGAAGAATCCGGTTTTTCCATCGGGGAGCGGTAGGCTGACGCTGAGATCGAGCTCACCGGTCTCGGTGGCGGTGAAACCGACATCGTAAAGACTCGAGCCCAGACTGCCGACCAGGGCCAGCCCGCGGCCGGTGCCGGCTAGCGGGATGAAACCGGCGTGGGTCAAATCGGAGACGCCGGCGGTATCCAGGCGTCGGCCGGAAGCGTCCTCGACTTCCCACTCGATGGGGGCTTCACCGAGCCCGCTTCCCACTCCTATTAATAGATGAGGCGGGAAAGAGGTAAAGGCATCGGAGAGCTCTCTCTGAAACTCGGCCACCGTGGTCGATGCGGTCAGAGAGCTTCCAATGGCGTCGCGGAACTCCTCGCCGGCGCTGGTCTCCCGCAAGATCTGCTCGAATCCGGCTTCACCGGTGCCAACCCAGGAGAGAGCCAGTCCCGTAAGGGCTTGAGCGAGTGGCTCTCCTACTGGAGCCCGGAAGCCGGCTTCGGAAAGCTCCGTGGCACGGCCCAAGATAACGCTCTTGGTAACCCGCGTAACGCCTTCGGGTAAGGTTCCGGTGGGCGCGGTGGCCACGCTCCATCCCTGGCCGAGAACCCGCAAGGCGCTCTCGACGACCGCAACCGGGAGTGCGTTCACAACCGCGGGAAGCACGATCGTATCCGGCGATAGGGGACCGCGGCGCTCACCCACCCCCAGATGAAGCCGAAGGTGGCCGGTCGATTCGGTCCCCTCGAAGTTCAGGTAAGACGTTGCCACCTGTCCCGTCCGGCT